>CAYJJL010000134.1:709-6349 GCA_964370455.1 uncultured Faecalibacterium sp. | reverse complement strand
TGAGAGATGCACTTGCAAAAGTTTCGGATGATACAAAAAACTAATTATAGTTCCATGGCTTGACATAATTTTATGTCAAGGTTTTTGTATAGTAAAACCACTCGTTAGGCAGTGGTCTAGGCTCAGATGAAGCCAAGGCTCAAATAAGCGAAATGAAAGCAAGTGGAAAAACTTTAGAGGGATTAAAAACTTCCAAGATATCATTGGAAATACATTCTTCAACTTGACAATTAAGCGTTCATTTGATAGAATGGTTACAGGTTTTGTTTAACCTCGCAAGGTGCTTTTAATAGCATGGGGTGTAGCTCACCTGGGAGGGGGAGCTCGAGGTAAAACGACCCCGAGACGGAATTGCATTAAAATTAAATTGCAACATAAAAAATCACGATAAAGAGCCATTATTTATTGTGTGAGAATTAATGAATTTAATAAATAAAAGAGCCTGTGTAAAGATAATAAAATCTTCACAGGCTTTTTGTATTTATCATAATGGAATAATAAGCGTAACTAAAATAGCGTATATGTATTTTACTATTATAAATTATACTGTAAAATTTAAACAAAATATTGCGATGCATCTTTAAAAAACATACGTGCTATGATAAAATAGAATACATTAAAGCTTTGTATTAATTTTCTGCTCTGCATGGAGGTTTGTATGGAAAATCAAAATTTTAAATATTCTGCGTTTATTAGCTATAAACACTTAGACAAAAAAGAGGCTGCTTTTATTCAAAGAAGACTTGAGAATTACAGACTGCCTACAAAGCTGTGTAAAGAATACGGCTTGCATAATAAACTTAAAAAATGTTTTAGAGATGTGGATGATTTGGCAGGCACTGTTTTAAAAGAAGCTATTTTAGAAGAGATGAAACAGTGTAAATTTATGATACTTGTTTGCTCACCCAATGTAAATATTGATGGGGAGTATATTAATTATGAAGTAGAGGAGTTCAGAAAACTTCGTGGAGATGACTATATAATACCTGTGATTATAGA
This sequence comes from uncultured Faecalibacterium sp., assembly GCA_964370455.1. Lineage (GTDB taxonomy): Bacteria > Bacillota > Clostridia > Oscillospirales > Ruminococcaceae > Faecalibacterium. The sequence goes on along the minus strand of CAYJJL010000134.1, from coordinate 5,350 downwards.
TGGCTCACCTGACGATGATGACTCAAAGAAAAGATGCTTTCCCACTGCTTTAACGCAAAATGGGGTTGAACACCTTGGCGTAAGCTTTGCGCAAGACGGCAAAAATAAGGCAATACTTAAAATAGTTGCCACTATTTTAGGTGTTAGTGCCGATGCCATTATTATGCGTGAACAGCGCAGAAAGCGCCAAAAACAAGCAGTTGTAGCTTTTACAACTGCTTGTTTTATGGTACTGTTTTATTTTATTGTAGATTTTTATACGCCAAAAACCGCATATTATATTGACTACGCAGTAAAGGACGGCGTACCTGTTGGCATAGGTGAGCTAAGCCGCGCGCAGAAAGAAGAAAAATCAAGTCATTTTACTATTATTGAACAAAATGTGTTTGAGGGGCTTAATGTTTTATCTTCTGATAAAATATATCAGGTTAGACAAGAGAATAGCAAAGGGAATTTATCGCTTGAATATGAAGAGTTTTTTGCCGAGGAAAAACAGGCACATGCTATTTTTACTTATAACAGTAACGGGGGATATTCAATAGATTACAAAGCTACTAACGGCAGGCCCATTGTTGAATATAATTTCCCCGATGCAAGTAGAACCGTTGCCGATTTAGTGCAACCGGGTTACGAGTCACAGCTGTCAATGATGAGCGCAAGTACCACTACTGTTTTTGACTTTCAAGCGCAAGAATATAATGAATTTGAAGATAAAAGCTATATAACACGCCATGTTTACGAGTATAAAAACGGCTATATCTCAAAAGTGCTTTACATGAAAGACAACCACAACACACCGGCAAGGGATATTGACGGTGTTTATGGGCTTGAATACATTAGAAATGATGTAGGGCAAATTACACAAACATTTTTTCTTGATGCAAACTATGAACGTATGACAATGAAAAACGGTTTATATTCAAAAAGATATACATATAACAATAACTATCAATTAGTTAAAGCAGAAAATTTAAACGAAAAAAATGAAGCCATATATATTGGGGATATACCCCCTGTTTACAATTTGATTTATGATGATAACTTAAATGTTGAAATGTTATGGTTTACAGATGAACTTGGGAATAATGTGGTAAATTCGGAGGGGTACCATTATATTCAATTTTCTTATGAACAAGGCAATATGGTGCGACTAACACACCACAAAATATATGGCGAGTATGTAGAGTTGTTTATGACAAATGAGGGCTTTGCAGGGGTAGTAGCAGATTACAATGAGCGAGGATACATTACTGGAATCGTTTACTATGATAAATTTACCGAAAATGTTATAACTGATTATGGCTATTGTATGGCGCAAATAGCTTATGATGAGCAAGGTAATATAACACGATACGATTATTTTGGAACAAATGGTGAACCTGTAATTTCAAACATAGGGTTTGCAAGCATAGAGTCTGTTTATGACGAGCGTGGATACCAAATAGAAAACTATGGCTACGGTACAGACGGCGAGCTTATAAACGACAGTAACAGCGGTGCAGCAATAATTAAAAATGAATACGATGACCATGGAAATTTAACTGCAAGAAGCTATTATGGAAAGGATAGTAAACCTGTATTAACAACCTATGGATATGCAAGTTTCAATAATATTTATGATACCAGAGGTAATATAATTGAAACCTCTTACCATGGCGTAAACGATGAGTTAATACTTTCTGAAGACGGATATGCAAGGTATGTAAGTGAATATGATGACAGCGGAAACATTACAAAAGTAAATTTCTATGGAACAGACGGTGAAGCTATAATTAGCAATGATGGGTACGCAGGGTTGCAAAGCACATATGATGACAACGGCTATAAAACATCAACATATTATTTGGGACTGGATGAAGAATATATAACAAGCAATTTTGGTTATGCCGGTTACGAAAACAGTTATGATGATTACGGCAACTTAACAGAAGTTGTATACCTTGATACAAACGGCCAACCGACATTGAATAATAGCGGATATGCAAGTTATAAAGAAGTTTATGACAGCCGCGGTAACTTACTTGTGGATTCATACTTTGGTGAAGATGGCGAACTAATAGTAAGCGATTATGGTTATGCTACTTTGAAAAATGTTTATGATGAGAGGGGAAATGTAATTGAGGAATACTATTATGGTGCTGATGGTAGGTTAATGTTAAACGAAAACTTTAACTTTGCAGTAGGCAAGGCAGAGTTTGATGAGCGCGGTAAAGGAATACAAGTAGAATATTTTGGGGTAGACAACAAACCTATTATATCCACATATGGAGTGGCAAGCATAAAATACGAGTACGATGAGTTAGGCTATCTTATAGGCGAATCGTTTTATGGTGTGAACGGAGAAATGATTGTAAGGCCTGAATATAATTATGCCGCCGTGAAATCTGTGTTTAATGAATTTGGTGATTTAACTCAAACAAGTTACTACGGAGCAGACGGAGAACTCATGATTAATAGTGAATTTGGCTATGCAAAAGCTACTATAAAATATGATGAAAATCACAACATGGTAGAAATGGCTCTTTACGGAGAAGATGAAGAGCCGATAGCAGGTGTTTTAGGTTTTGCACTGAGGATAGATGAATATGATGAAAATGGGAAATTCGTGAGCATAAAATACTACGATGAAAATGGTGACGAGGTTTTTTATAATTAATTAAAGATAATCGAGACAAAATTTTTGTTAAAATATAAAGAAAACGGAGTAAATAAAAATATGCGTTCTGTAAATGTAAGAGACTATATGCACGAGCTTGACATTAAAGCCCTTGAGCAACTAAAAGCAGTGCCCGGTTTTGAAACAGCACTAAAAGCATTTTTGAAAATATTTAGCGAAAATATGTTTCATGGGCTTAATATGTCAAGCAAAATAAGGCTGTCAAAAGAGCAATTGCCGAATATTTACAGCCTACTGCCGCCTATTTGTGAAACACTTGACATAGAAGAGCCTGAGTTTTACCTTGAGATGGATCCAATGCCTAATGCGTATACATTTGGCGACACAAAAATATTTATTACTGTAACCTCCGGGCTTATAGAGCACATGGAAGAAGATGAGCTAAAGGCTGTTATTGCGCATGAATGTGGGCACATTGCGTGCAGGCATGTTTTGTACCACACAATGGCAACATTAATTTTAAACGGTGGGGCAGATTTTCTCGGGCTTGGAATGTTTGCAATGCCTTTACAGCTTGCACTTTTCCACTGGCAAAGGTGCAGTGAACTCTCTTGTGACAGAGCGGCGGCGGTGTATATGGATGGTGCAGATTCTGTGGTGGAAACAATGATAAGGCTTGCAGGCGGCAGCAAAGAGATAACGGCAAGCATCAATCGTGAGCTGTACTTAAAGCAGGCAGAAGAATATGAAAATCTGCTTGAAAGTTCTACATTTAATAAAACATTACAGTACTTAAATTTGATGAACAGAACACATCCATTTTTGTCGGTGAGAGCACATGAGGTAAAAAAGTGGTGTGATAGCGATGCATTTAAAGAGATAATTGATTACAAAAACAGGGAAGACACATCTTGCCCTAAATGCGGTGCTGATATAGATGAAAGCTGGAAATTTTGCAAAACATGTGGTGAAAAAATAGTTTAATATGTGCATTTGTTTATGGTTTATTGAGGAGGTTTTTACAACGAGAAAACTATTTGACGAAAAAAGCGGACTGCTATTACTTGATGAAATTATTTGCGAAAAAGACAGTTTTAAATCAATTGTACAAGATGGAATTGTATCTGACAATGAGATAATGAGGCAAGCAGAAGATGTTATAACTTTATTAAAGCGCATTGATAGTGAGCTGAATGAAGCGCAAAAAGAACTTGTTGTAGACGCAATTAGCGAGCTTGCGGTGCTTTACCAAGTAAGCACATTGCACAAAGGAGAATAATGTTATGGCTACATTTAAATCTACAAAGCTTATTGCAACTAATTTAAAAAATTTAAGCGAAGTTGCCCTATATACCAAAGAATATTTTGCAAACCAAGGCTATACGGTAGAGGTGGAAGAGAGCTCTTTTGGATATTTTATAAGCCTTACACAGGGAAATATATTCAAAGCGGTATTAGGCATGAAAACTGCGTTGAATATTGATGTAAAAATAGTTACTAACGGTGTGTTTATAGAGGCAAAAGTAGGCGTTTTTGGACAGCAACTTGTGCCGAGTTTAATTATGCTTTTTGTTGCATGGCCGGTGCTGTTAACCCAAATTTCAGGGCTTGTAACACAGGCAAAACTAGACGATGAGGCGATATCTGTAATTGAGCAAGGTGTGCGCTTTTACGAGAATAATGAAGTGAATGCAAACAATAAAAGTAGCACTGTAAATGAAATGTTTTGCACAGAGTGCGGAACAAGTTTGCCAATTGGAGCAAAGTTTTGTTTTTCATGCGGTGAAAAACTTTAAAAGTAATGGGAAATTTTGAAAGATATGCAAAGGAAAACAATAGCTGCTTAAATTTTGTGACGAAGTGAAATGTGCCCTGTTTTGATTGATTTTGTACATAATAAGAAGAGTGATGATAAGAATTATAGAGTTTAAAAAAATACTTATAAATATACCAACTTTCGGGAATAAGTTGTTTTTTGTGGTTTAAGTGTTCTTTGCTGTTAACTCGTTTTCGGCAAACAGAAT
>CAYJJL010000134.1:0-699 GCA_964370455.1 uncultured Faecalibacterium sp. | reverse complement strand
TGCGGCGTTTTCAAAGGCTACTTGCACATTGTAGTCGTCCAGTTCCTCTAAAAAACTGTCCTCTGTAAGATATAAAATGTTACTCCTATGGTCTATATAATACTCGCTTGCTATATTTTTTGCAATGTTGTAAAACATATCGGCAAGGCTGTTGCCATCTGCTACAAATTTATCGGTGAGCATCTCTACAATAGGCTGTTCAAGGTGGCTTTGAGTTTCAATAAGTGATATGCGGAAGAACGAAAGCTTTTAGGTGCGAAGTGATATATTTTCGTTATTGGATGCACAGGGCGCACGAACATGATACCCCTGCACACCATGGTATTAGGACGAATGAATTTAAGTTGACCTTTTTTTACGGATTACCTTTGGATGCGACAGATGCCTTGTCAGAAAAATCACCTGCCGGTTGGGAATTATACGACATGAAAAGAGATCCGTTTGAAAAGCAGAATCTTTACGAAAACCCGGAATATGCGGCTGTTATAAAACAGTTGAAACAACTGTTAACTGATACGAAAATTAAGTATGGAGATATAGATTCACAATATACTGAATTGCTAACACGATTAAAATAAAGTTAACTTTAATCAATATCTCTAAATACATTTAGTTTGTTTATCAAGTATTTTAGTCGACTGTGCTATATAATAATAGAGAGTTTATAAACGCATATATACTGCAAAAAACACCGGAAAA
>CAYJJL010000133.1:0-6407 GCA_964370455.1 uncultured Faecalibacterium sp. | reverse complement strand
CTATAATTTTCTTGTGCGGTTTCTTGTTTATCAAGCGCAGCGTCATATAAATCTAGTTTTGATTCATAAACGGTTTGTGCACTTTCAGTTGCTTTTTCGGCATTTGTTAATGTGGTTAAAAAACCAGATACATTAACATTGTTTAAATCTTGCTGTGCTGTAACTGCTTGTGCACGTGCAGCATCTGCGACAGCTTTTAATGCAAAAACTGTTGCACCATTACCTGTGCCTTTTTCAGCATCCTCTATTGCAGTTTGCAATTTAGCGTTTTCATCGTTTAGCGCAGCAGCAGCAGTATCAAGAGCAGTTTGTTTAGCGTCCATTGCATCTTGTAGGGTTGTGTCTGTTGGGTCGGCAGCGGCAGCAGCTTTTGCTTGCTCCAATTCAGCATTTGCTGTTTGCAATGCTGTGGTGGCATTATCTACCTCAGTTTGGAAAGGTAAAATATAAGCATCATATGCTATTTGGTAATCTTGCTCTAGTGTAGTAGCGTATGCATTAGCGGTGTTATACGCTGTTTCAAAAGGTGCTGCCGCTGCAACTGCACGCTCGTATTCATCTCTAACATCGGCTTCAAAAACCTGTGCTTCGTTGCGGTCGGTTTCGGCCTCTACTGCGTCTGTGTGTGCATCGTTTGCAGCTTCAACAGCGTCGTTCAACGCTTTGAGCAAATCTTCGCGGTTTTCTGCAATGCGTTCTTGTTCGTCTGCAATTTGTTCGTTGATATCAGTTGTGTCAAGTTGCACTATTGCATCACCAATTGCAACATAATCGCCTACTTGTACAAATATTTCCGTTACTTTTTCTTGTGAGGTGGTTGTTACGTTAACTATTCTCGTGCTTTCAACAGTGCCACTAACATTTAGTGTTTCAATTAAACTTGTTTCTTCAAGTGTTACAGTGCGTGTTGTTAAAGCTGTTTCACCACTTGTAGGTTGGCTTTGAAATGGGTTAAACACAAAAAAAGCACCACCAACGATAGCTATTACTAAAACTATGGCGATGGGCTTTTTGCGTTTTGTTACAAAATCTTTAATTGCAGACATATTATTTACTCCTCCAGTTTTTCTCGTTTAAATAATGGGAAAAATTACAAAATTAATTTTAAACGCAATTTATGAACTTTTTTAATTTAAAAGATTAAAGTGGTGTGAAAAAAATAAGCAATTCGAAATTATTTGCAAAAAGCTCATAGTGTGTTCATTTTGTGTACACACTATGAGCTTTTTTGCTGTTTAACAGGTTAATTAACGTAAGATCATTGAGATTAGTTTATTCAAAAAACATACAATTTATGTATTCGTCATTAAAAACATTGCTTTTGTTTAGCTCTACAATTTGGGATAAACTGGGTATATTTTGGACAGTTTGCAAAAAGCTTTTGTTTTGTAAAAGCATGCTTGCACCTGCAAGTGCTGCGTTACCTATAATTTTAGCTTTATTTAAACATTCAGCGGGGAACAAACCTATTTTTGCCGCATTTTTAAGGTTGACATAACTGCCAAAACCGCCAGCAATTGCAAGGGTATCTATTTGTGTTGGTGTTAAATGAGCAAAATCTATAACAGCGAGCATACCTGCACAAATTGCACTTTTTGCTAGTTGCACCATGCGCACATCTTGCTGTGTAAATGTAACAGGCTCTGCTATTGTTATGGGCTCTGTTGCTAATTTGCCAGTTTCGTCTAGTGTTTCGGTATCCATTAAACATGCGATTAAATCTATAACACCACTACCGCATATGCCAAGTGGCTCGCTTTCGCCTATAACATGTATGCTCAAAGTGTCATCAGCGTTTAGTGTAACAGCATCAATAGCGCCTGTTTTGCCCATCATACCCATAGAAATACCAGCGCCCTCAAAGGCAGGGCCAGCCGCAGTAGATGAGCATGTTAATTTGCCACCATGCCACAAGGCAAGCTCGCCATTTGTGCCTATATCTGCAAGTAAAGTTGTTGCGTTTTCGTTGAGCATACCACTTGCTAAAATTGCGGTGGTAATATCTGCGCCAACAAAGGCGGCAATGCATGGCGGTAAGTAAACAGTTGCGTTTGAGCACGGTAAATTTAACTGTTTAGCTGGTATAAATTCATCAAACAAATGCTCAGATAAAAATGGTGCTCGTGAGATGCTCAAAGGGTTGCGCATTGTTAAAAAATATAGCATAGCAGTGTTGCCTGTGATAATAATAGTATCTATTGCGTCTAAGCTAATACTGCTTTGCACTGATAAGTTTTGTAATAATTTTGCAATGCCATTTTGCACACAATTTGCAAGTTCTTCGGCTTTGCCAGCTAGTGATAACTCAATGCGTGATATTACATCTGCGCCAAACTCTCTTTGTGGGTTTAGGCTAGATGCCTGTGCGAGCATGCCGTTTTTATCATATAATTCAGCGGCTAGGGTTGTTGTGCCAAGGTCAATCGCTACACCATATTGTTTAAACATAGGGTCTTTTGTAAAACTTTGGCATGATGCGTTTAACTGTATTTGGTTTGCTGTTTCATCAGCAAGCTCAACGGTACAATCGCCCAATACATCAACTAGGCAAGCAATGCGCATGTTTTCGGCTATTTGTTTTTGTGTTAAAAAGTTAGTTTCAGCGGGGGATAAAGCACTAAGTGCGCCATATGCTTTTACACGACATTTGCCACAAATACCTTTGCCAGCACAAGGTTTATCAAAGTGGTGATTAGGCGTGATAACGTCACTTAATTTTTGATTTTTTTCACATAATTCGGCTTTGCCATTAATTGTTACTGTAATCATAATTTTTCCTTATAAGATGTATAAAGTAATGCGTTAAAACTAGTTACTGTATCTTGTCCGTTCATGTATTTCATGCCACAACTTTTTGCAAGAGCGCTAACTGCAACGCCATATGTTTCTAGCGATGCCATTGCACGCTTTGGCAAACGACATGGTGTACTTGTTAGTTTACCGCAAACTGTACATAGTTTGCAACCGCCAGCGCCTAAAAAAAGCGTTTTTTCAAAATTTTGCGTTTCGCAGTAATCGTAAAATTTTTGTGTTATGGCATGTATTTGCTGGCCAGCCTCTGCCATGCCTTCAACATCAAAACTATCCTCTAGCTGATAAACTGTTTGGTAAACAAGCGCACATTCAAATGTTTTTGCATTTGAAATAAGATCCTTTACGTCGCCAGCATCTGGTGGGCACATATAGTTTTTGCCAAAATTACCACACATATTATTTTCGCAATAGGTGCGTAAAAATGGATCAAAATGCATGTTTTCAACAGGTATAGTGGCACATGCATGTACACCAAGTTCAAGTAGTTTTTCTTCAAGCTTATTCATATAATCAACCTCAAAAAAAGTAATTTTATGTGTTTATATCTTGCATTGCAATAATTAAATTTAACTTTATAATTTTAAATCAAAAATATAATTTTCGTATAGTTTAATGGCATTTTTTAAAGTTTTGCGCAGTGGCATACCTTTGCCTGCTAAAAATACCAAGGTGCCAATTGCGCCTGTGCAGTTTTCGGTGTAGGGGGTAAGCTCCACCATGCCACCAACACAGTTAACAAGGTAAATTTCGTTGGCAAGTTTAACAAAACCTTTTATGCGATAAGTATCCTCACAAACTTGGTTTAAAAAATGTTTTAAAGAGTTTATTGGCATATTAATATTGATTTTTATACTGGCTGATTGCATTGTTATATCCGCAGTGTGTATAGGCTCATCATTAACAGCGCAGGGGGTTATATCCTCTAGCCATTGTGTAGTAAATTGGCCAAAACTGGTTTTTTTGATAGTTGTGTATGGGTTAGCGCTGCGTATAAGCTCTTCACACTCGGCAATTTGCTCGGCTGTTGCTAAATCGCTTTTATTAATTAGTGTTAGGCTTGCAACTAGTAGCTGTTTTTTGCTAACAATAGCTGTGCTTAACACCTTTTTTAAACGCAAACTATCTGCAATACAAACACAGCCACGATAATTAATACCACTAAACTGTTGCATTGCTAAAATTTTACGCACATTAGTTGGGTCAGAAAGTCCGCTTGCCTCTACAAGTATAACCTCTGGTTTGGTTTGCATGGCGTTTATCAAGGTTTCCTCAAATTTATCAAGGCGACATGCGCAAAAAATAGAGCCGTTGTTTATCTCGGCAAGTGTTGCGTTTAAAGTTTCAAGTATTGCGCCATCTACGCCAGCTTTACCAAACTCATTAATAAGCAAAAATATTTTTTTATCGGCAAATTGCTTTATAAAATTTTGCAAAAATGTGGTTTTGCCAGCACCTAAAAAACCTGTTATTAAATATAAATCCATGTATTAACCCTCGTTAAAAAAAGCACCGCCCAACCCTCACAATGAGGCGAGAGGGCGGTGTAAATTATGTTTGAAAAAGCTATATTATCTAAATTTTATATTGATTAGTTTTTTTAATTATAAAACTGCGTTTATAGCGTTTTCGAGTTCTTCTTTACTTGGTATTATTGAGGAAAAAGCCAACTCGCCGTTAATGTAGATAGATGGCAAGTTTGCAACACCCATTTTTATGCAACGAGCAATATTTTCTTTTTCGGTGAATTTCCACTCAACAACGTCTATTTTTTCGCCATATGTTTCTTTTGCAACGTTGGCGGCAAGCATCATATATGTGCAAGCTGCGCAACTGGTGGAATCCAGTGTGAAAACTTCAATAAATGGGCGTTCTAAGCTTTTGTAATCTGGTAGTTCAACATCAATGTCAAAAGTGCCAGAAGTATAATTTTCAACCATAGTTGCAACAGTTTCGGTTTCTAGTACAGCTTGTGCGGCGCCAATTGTATTTTCAACAGGTACAGCATAAGGCATATCGCAACCAGGTGCAAGTATAAAGTTTTTATATTCAGGCAGTTGTGCTAGCAAATCAACAACAAATTTCATGTTATCTTGTTGTGTGCCGTGTAACATTAAACGTGTTAGCGGGATGTTACCGCCAATTACAACGTTATATTTATCTGTTATTTGTTTTGCGGCTAATATATCAACGTTTTCGTCAACGGAGATGGAATCTGGTTTTGTTAAAGCCATAACTTCAATGTTGCGTGTTGCATTGCCACAAACAAAGAAAGATGAATATGCGCCTTTTTCACGTGTGTAAGCAAAAATATCTGAAAAAGGTTCGCTTAAAAATTCTTCAAAGTGTGCAGAGGAAATTTGTGATACTAATGGGTCAACAACAGCGATAATATCCATGCCAGCATCAAGGTACAAATCAATAAATTTTTTGTTGACTTTAACGCAAAAAGCTAGTAAATCTTTAACATAATCTTCATCGTCAAACATATCCATAAATATGTCGTTGCCACGCAAATGGCTAGCTAGTGTAAAAGGTCCACAAATTAAGCCATAAAGTGCTGTTTCGTCGCCAACTTCTTTTTTCATGCGGCGCATTGCGTTTAAAGTTAATGGCAAACGGCCAGCGTCTGGGCTAATATCAGCTTTGCAATCACAAGGCACTGTCATTGTATCTTCCAGTGGGTGGCTTGAAACACTAGGTGGGCCATCTTTAGACCAAACAAGCTCACATCCCAAAATTTCGGCTTCAATTTGTAAATCAAACATAACAGGCATACCGTCTGGTTTATATAAACGGTTAACCTCTAGCAAAGCTTTAACAAGAGTTTCTTCGTTTGTTAAAACTTCGGTTGCATTTGCGCCTATTAAAGCGCCTGCATGTACACCAGCAAAAGGCACCCAAGGCGCTCTTTTAGTAACTTCGTTTTTTAGTGTTGCAAATAGTAATTCTTTGCGTTGCATATCATTCTCCTTATAATAATAAAAAACTGTGAGTGTTAATAAAAAAACACGATAATATATTAAAATTAGCGAGCTATTATTAATTGTTGTATCTAAATATACAATTGTAATTTTACTTAGGTTTAAAGCAAAAGTAATAAGTTTTTATATTGTGAAATATGCTAAAAATGCCTTTAATAAGCGATTTTACCTATTTTTGGGTATAAAAAAACAAGCCCACCCTTTTTTAGGGTTGATAAAAGATAGGACTTGTTAATTTTTATGTATGCTAAGTTAATAAGTAATAAAACAAAAATATTTATACCTATGTAAAAAAGGCTGTTAATTTTTAAATTAAGCTAAAGCATTGCAAAGCTCAACAGCTTTATCAGCGGCAGTGGCAGCGTCAGCAGTATAAGCATCAGCGCCTATTTGCTCGCAAAAAGCTTGAGTTATAGGTGCGCCACCAATCATGATTTTAACTTTATCACGTATGCCAGCAGCCTCAGCAGCTTTAACAACATCAGCCATTACGCCCATTGTTGTTGTTAACAAAGCAGAACAAGCAATAATTTGGCAACCTTCAGCTTGAGCAACTTCTATGTATTTTTCAGGTGAAACATCTGTGCCGATATCAACAACTTCAAGGCCTTT
>CAYJJL010000132.1:0-6411 GCA_964370455.1 uncultured Faecalibacterium sp. | reverse complement strand
TTTTTATTGTTTTTGCGATGCTGACACCGCAGTGGCGCTTTGAGCTTAGGCTCAACTACAGCAAAAATAATAAAAAACTGGGCGTGTTAACAAAAATTACGATAATATATTAAAATTAACGAGTTACTATTAATTTGTTGTAACTGGCGGCATGCTTTCATTTGACTTTTAAACAAATTAGTGTGATAATATCACATACAACAAGAACAAACAACCAATTTTTCAAGACTTAATAATTAAAAAGGAGGGTAAAGTGTTAAAAATAGCAATATGTGATGATGAACAAATTTATATCAACGAAATTGAAAAACGAACTATTGATTTTTTCAAACTAGAGCAAATTAACATTAAAACCTATACCTTTAGCGATGTTAAAGATTTTTTAAATAGCAAAATTGCTGAATATAATATTATTTTTTTAGATGTAGAAATAGGCGACTATAACGGCATAGAACTTGCTAAAAACATACGCATGCACAACAAAACTGCAATTATTATTTATGTTTCAGCTTTTATTAAATACGCTGTTGATGGTTACTCCGTAAAGGCTTTGCGGTATTTGCTTAAAAGTGATTTATCAAGCAGTTTTGCACCATGCCTACAAGAAGTTTTGCTTGAGCTACCCTCACAAACAATGATTTTCAACATACCTACTTTAAACAAAAATATATCTATTAACGATATTTTATACCTAGAAAGCAAAGACCATTATGTACTAATACACCTTAAAAACAGCGAAGCTATAAGTTATATAGGCACCCTACATGAGGCTGACACACTACTTAAAGCAAAAGGATTTTTGCGTGTGCAAAAAAGTTTTATTGTTAATATGCGATATATCGCTAACATAAAAGGGCGCGCTGTCACCTTAGAAAACGGCCAAAACATAAATTGTAGCAAACAAAATTATCAAGAAATTTTACAAACGTATTTATTGTGGGAAGGGCGCTAAGTATGCAGTTTCCGTTTAATATTTTGCTAATTTTAGCTGAAAGCATTACTGCTATTTATATTTATGACACTATTTTTGAACGCTCATTAAACGGCAAAGCTTTTACATTTTTAGCTATTGCAAAATGCTGTTTTGCCTACCCTGTGCCCACAATTATGCTTTTAATACCTTATGCTTCACTGCGCTCAACTGCTTTTGAACTAACGTTTATTTTAATCTTATGGTTTTTTGTAGTTGAACTTAGCTATAAAGGCAAGATGCTCAAAAAAATTATTGCTACAGTTATTGTAACCACGTGCATGAGTTTATTTGATATTATTATTTATTTAATTTTTTGCAACGCACTCGGCGCTGATTTTAACGATACATTAAAATATTTTTCGCAATATTTATACATGCCTTATGATAACATTACGCACAAAAATATTATTATTGTATTTTTAAGCTTGTTTGTTTCAAAAACCTTACTTTTTACAATTGGCTATTTTATTAAACAAATTTATAAAGAAAAAGCAAAATTTACTGGTGCTAATAAATGGGTTTGGTGTTTTGTGGCTTTTTTACCGGTGTTTACAATTTGCAGTTTATCTTTTTTTATAAAAACATTTTATGATTACAATATTTTGCGTGATTATATTTTTACTATTGGCCTTGTTCTATTTGCATTAAATGCAATTTTTATGTTTTTGCTTGGGCGCATTTCAAAGGAACAAAAACTGCTCACACAAAACATTGTCTACGAGCAAGAAATTAAAAACCGTACTGAAACTGTGCAAATTTGGGTAAATGCATTTGATAAACAGCGCAGATTAACACATGATTTTAACCACCATATAAGTGTAATAAATACATTTTTGCAAGCCGAACAAATTAGCGAAATGAAAGATTACTTAAATAAATTATCGCTTAATTTAACTGGTGGCACAGTTATTGATACTAACAACGCTATAATAAATGCTGTTATAAACCAAAAATATTGGCAAGCTAAGGAAAAATCTATTTGTATGCGCTTTGTGATAAATGACCTTGTAAAATTTCCTTTGCAATCCGCTGACTTAGTTACAGTGCTTGCTAATTTGCTTGATAATGCAATAGATGCAGCTGAAAAAGTTGATGATGAAAAGCAAATAGTAGTTAAACTTTGGCAAGAAAATAAAAAGGCGGTTATATCCGTTCGCAATACCTCAAACTATGCACATATACACGAAAACAGCATACAGAGCACTAAAAACGACAATACAGCAAGTGGATTTGGGCTTATAAATATTAAAAACGTATTAGATAAACACGGCGCTATTTACACTTTGCAATTTAAAGATGGTTGGTTTCAATTTACTGCAGTTTTATTAAATATTAATGTGTAGGTTTTGGCACATTTTATTAATTTGGCAAAATAATATTCATCAAAAACCTGTCTTTTCACGAAAATCTGTGTCTTAATACGAAAAACTATTGATTTTAAAAAACACTAATTGCTACAATAAGCTCACCAAACAAAGCTAAGGTGAGCTTATATTTGTTTGGTGAGCTTATTGTATGTATTATTTATAAAAAATGGAGGTTACTATGTATTTGAAAAATTATAAAACTTTAATAATTATGAGCGTATTATCCCTTGCCATGCTATTAAGCGCATGTGGTGATGCTGAATACTCCGAAAGTGATGCAACCATTACAGATGCAAATAATTTTATTGTGAGCCAAGATGATTCAAATGCTGATAGCTCTATAACCGCTGAAAATCCCACAAACTCTAGTTCTACTAGTAGCAGTGCTAATGACACAAACGGAATAGTAACCCCTAACATTGTGCCACCAGCTGGCGAGGCAACACCTGCACCTGGTGAGTTTGGTTCATCACATGCGCCACAGGATTGGTCCATACCTGAGGGGCAAATTTTAAAAATTGGCGAAAAAACTGAAAAAGCCGAAATGTGGCCACTAGAGTTTGATGCAACTGTAACCACGCAAGACCCAGAAAACCCAAGCCTTAGCATAGAGCATGTAAACAGTGGCATTACACACTCGCTTGAGGGTTTTGAGAGAGAAAATTTTTTGATAGATGAGCGATCACGTAATCCATATCATGTTTTAACCTCCGAAAATGTTTTTGCCGATGACAACACTTTACTACCTAGCGCAATTAACGCTGAATACCACGAAAGCGAAAACCCTGTTTTTGTTTATATAACATTTAAAGTTACCAACACCAGCGATGAGGACGGCATTTGCATTTTGCAAAACGAGCTTCTTATTGTTGATAAAAACACCATGATTGCTGATGACACACTTCTTTCCCCTATGCCTGACTTTTTATACCTAGATTGCGATATTCCTTTTGGCCACAATGATTCCGCCGCCGTTGTTTTAACGCCACAACAATCAGCAACTATAACCATGGGTTATGCTATAAGTTCAAATGTTTTAACTGACGACACCTTTTTGCTTTATGATATATCTCCAGCTGCAACTTGGTTTGTGTATGAGTATGGTAGATACATTGCATGGTTTTTAGAGGTAAAAGATGAAAGATAACAGTTTGTTAAAAATTTTTGCAATACGCATGTTTCGCTCTGTTTATTTTAAACTTGCAATTTTGAGCGGTGTTGTGATAACCTTTTTGCATGTTTTCCAAACATTTAGGCCTAGCTCAAGCTATATTTTATACCCAAATTCACTTTATAATAGCTGGATAGGTGGCGAGGGCATTAGCCTTTCGCATACACTGGCTTTTCAGGCTATACCTATTTTTTCTGCGTTGAGTTTTTCCGCCTCTTTTGCAATTGATAAAAAAACTGGTTACATAAAACAATTGCTTGCACGCAAAAGCAAAAAGCAAATTTTTACAGCTTATTATATAACGGCCTTTTGGGGCGGTGCGCTAACTGGGGTGTTTCCTTTTGTATTTAACTTTATGGTAAGTGCTGCTTTGTACCCCGCTTTGCCACCACAGGCAACGACATATTCCTTTTTGCCATTTATCACTGGTTTTTTAGCCGAACTTTTTTATACTGTGCCTTTGCTATATTGTTTAATTTACATGTTTATAATTGCTATTTTTAGCGCCTCTATTGCAAGCTTTAGCGTTGCGCTAGGTACATTTATCGAAAACCAATATTTAGTGCTTGCAAGCCCTTTTTTATTGTGGATTTGGCTTTATTATATAAGCATGAATTTTAATGCACAAGCATTTAACCCCTATATTATGTTTGCACCTATACACTCAGCCGCTGTAAACATATTTATAACCTTGTTATATATTTTAATATTAAACGTGGCCGCCATTATAATTTTTTTAACAAAGGCACAGAAAGATGATGTTTTTTAAGATTTTGCTTTATGATATCAAAATAACAATTAATAATAAAAAATATATATTTACAACGTTATTTTTTACTTTAACTGCTTGTTTGTTTTTCGATAACGAAATTCGAGCTTTTCCACCGAGCAAATTACTAACATATAGTGGTAATGTGAGTGTTTTTGAGTATTTTGCTTATATTTTAAAAGGCATGGACATATATACTTTTAATTTATCTCACGCTTTTTTAATGCCTGCATTATGGGTTTTGTTTCACATGATATATCTTTTTCAGGTGGGTAAATACCCTACTGAAAATTTAAACGGCTTTGGCAAGCAAATAATTTTAAAATTAAATAATAAAAAACTTTGGTTTTTTTCAAAATGTGCATGGCTATTATTTTCAGCTGTTTTTTATTATTTATTATTAGCATTTGGTATTATTATTTATTGCCTGTTAAAAGGTAAGCTAGTTTTTTTCAAATTTAATGATTTATCTTTACTTTTGTTTTCAGCTGATTTGCGACTTTTTAGCAATGTTCAAATTATTTTATGGCTAACTATCATACCAATTTTAGTGCTGTTTTGCCTAGGTTTATTACAAATGATAATTTCAATTGATATTTCAACTATATTTGGTACTTTAATAAGTTTTGCTTTAATAATAAGCTCGGCATATTTTTATTCACCTATTTTTATAGGCAATTACGCTATGCTTAAACGCACAAACACCGTAATTGGTGGTTTTGTAAGTTTGCCCAACGCATTTATAATAATATCTATTTATATTTTAATTTTAATAATTTGTGGTGTGTGTTTATTTAACCGAAAGGAATTTTATTGATGGAACTCATTTTAAAAAACATATCGAAAACAATTAAAGATGCCACTGTTTTAGAGGATATATCCCTAACTTTATCAAACAGCAAAGTTTATGGTTTAAAAGGCAAAAATGGCTCTGGTAAAACTATGCTTATGCGTTTAATTTGCAACTTTATTGCACCTACTAGTGGCGAACTTTTTATTGATAAAACACAAGTTAAATTTAATACCCCATACCCCATTAGCATAGGTGCGCTCATAGAAACACCTGCTTTTTTAGACGATTTTACAGGATATGAAAATTTAAAATTTTTATCCAGTTTGCAAAAACAAAAAATAACTAAAACCGATATTAAAGACACATTAGCCTTAACAGGGCTTGTGCCAGATGATACACGCACTTATAAAAAATACTCACTCGGCATGAAACAGCGCCTTGGCATTGCAGCCGCTATTTTAGGCTACCCTCAAATAGTAATTTTAGATGAGCCAACAAACGCTTTAGATACAGACGGCATAGAACTTTTGCGTAAAATCATTGCACTTTTAAAACAACATGGGTGCTTAGTTATACTTTCGTGCCATGATTCTGAGGAATTATATGAGCTAAGCGATGTTATTATAACATTAAAAAACGGCAAAATAATTGATGTTGATAGCTTTGAAAAAGAGGATATTTAATTATGCATTTTAAGAAAAAAACTAATAGTAAATTTATAATAATTATTATTTTTTTATTATTTGCACTTTGGCTTGCTTGTGTTATTTGTATAAATAGCATCTACCCACAGCCTAAAGAGGTTTTTGTGCCTATTGGCAAACCTGCCATTATAAACGATATTGCAATAACTGTAAAAAACAGCGGTGTTATAGAGCTTGAAAACCCACTAATTGCTGAACATCTAACCAATAATAACAGCATGTTACCCTTGTTTTTAGAGGGCAATGAAAACTTGAGCGCAAAAATGTTATATGCCGAAATAGAGCTTGTAAACCAAGGGCAAGTAGATGCAACTTTTGATTCCACAGCCCTTGTGGCAGAATGTGCACAATGGACAAACGGCTTAGATGTTTGCACCCTAGCGCCTGATAACGAAACTGTTGCTTATAGCATAAAACTAAAAAGCGACCAAACGGAAAGTATATATGTTTTTTGGAATTTATTGGATATGCATTTTTCGGATAAAAATTGGAACAACATAGAAACCTTAAAGTTTACTGTACCGCTTTCGCTATACCCTAAAAAAGTTATGCTAGAGCTTAATTAATAAAAAGCAAAATAAAACAAAAAACCTATTATTTGCAGTTTTAAATTGCAATAATAGGTTTTTTATTT
>CAYJJL010000131.1:0-6451 GCA_964370455.1 uncultured Faecalibacterium sp. | reverse complement strand
AAAATTAAAAGAGGTTATTTTTGTTTATTTTATCAATAAATTATTTGTTCCAGCAAGCTACAAAATGCCTATTACCTCTATCTGTTAAAGGTGGGCATTGCTGTGCACATTGCTCAGTTGCAAAACGGCAACGTGTGCGGAATGGACAACCACTTGGCTTTTTAAGTGGTGATGGTACATCGCCCTCTAGCACTATACGTTTGCTTGCACGTGCTATGATAGGGTCTGGTATTGGCACAGCTGAAAGCAAGCTTTGTGTGTATGGGTGGATTGGGCTTTCGTTTAAATCATCTGCATCTGCAATTTCCATAACATTGCCAAGATACATAACACAAATACGGTCTGCAATGTGGTGCACAACTAGCAAATCATGGGCGATAAATAGGTAAGATAAACCAAATTTATCTTGCAAATCTTCAAACATGTTTATAACCTGTGCTTGTATAGAAACATCAAGCGCAGAAACAGGCTCGTCACATACGATAAACTTAGGGTCAACAGCAAGTGCACGTGCAATGCCTATGCGTTGACGCTGACCACCAGAGAACTCGTGTGGGTAACGTGTAGCGTGTTCAGCATTAAGGCCAACTGTTTCCATAAGTTGCATAACTTTATCATGGCGGTCTTTTTTGGATTCCATCAATTTATGCACATCTAGTGGTTCAGCTATAATTTCCTCAACTGTCATACGTGGGTTTAGTGAGGAATAAGGGTCTTGGAAAACCATTTGCATTTGTTTGCGATAAGGTAGCATATCAACGCTTGTTATGCGAGATTTATCTATAACTGGCATACCTTTTTCGTCAAGTTTTAATACACCGTTTTCATCATAAACTTCGCCAGAATCAAACAACACATTGCCATCAAAAACTATACGGCCAGCTGTTGGTTTGTAGAGCTGTAATAATGTACGGCCTACTGTTGTTTTGCCACAACCGCTTTCACCAACAAGGCCAAGTGTTTCGCCTTGTTTTAATGTAAAAGAAACATCATCAACCGCTTTAAGTGGTGTAGTTTTTGCAAAGCCTGTGCGTATTGGGAAGTATTGTTTTAAATGTGATACCTCAAGGAGGTTTTTTTGTTTTTCAGCCATTATTTAACCCTCCTTTTGGTCATTTACTAATGCTTCAACTGCTTTCCAACATGAAACATAGTGAGAATCGTTAAGTTGTAATTCGCTTGGTTTTTCTTTTAAGCAAATTTTCATTGCTGCATCGCAACGTGGGCAAAACGCACAACCCTCTGGCATGTTAAGCATATTTATAGGTGTGCCGCCTATTGGTATAAGGCGTGTTTTTAGGTTTTCTGTGGTGGGGATAGAGCGCAAAAGGCCTTTTGTGTATTCGTGTTGTGAGTTGTAGAAGATATCATCACTAATACCACGCTCACATACACGGCCACCGTACATAACGATAATTTCATCACACATACTTGCAATAACACCAAGGTCATGTGTAACCATAACAATAGCCATGCCAAGTTTCTTTTGCAAATCTTGCATAAGCTCTAAAATTTGTGCTTGAATAGTAACGTCTAGCGCTGTTGTAGGCTCGTCCGCTATTAAAATATCAGGTTCGCACGCAAGTGCCATAGCTATCATAACACGTTGGCGCATACCGCCAGAAAGCTCAAATGGGTATTGGTCAAGGCGTTTTTCAGGCTCTGGTATACCAACTAGCTCTAGCATTTCACGTGCGCGCTCACGTGCTTGTTTTTTATCACGACCAGTGTGTAGGATAATACCCTCCATAAGCTGAAAACCAACTGTAAAAACAGGGTTAAGGCTTGTCATAGGGTCTTGGAATATTATAGAACATTTTTCGCCACGGAAGTTCTTCATTTGTTTTTCGGACCATTTTGTAATGTCCTCACCTTTATAAAGAACCTCGCCGCCTGTAACTTTACCATTAGCAGAAAGTATTTGCATAATTGAATAAGCAGTAACGGATTTACCAGAACCACTCTCACCAACTATACCTAAAATTTTGCCTTTTTCAAGGTTAAAAGAAACACCATTAACAGCATGAACTTCTGCACCTTTTTCGGTTTTAAAGGTAGTGTGTAGGTTTTTAACCTCTAATAAATATTTGTTTTCACTCATTTTCAAGCCCCCCTTAGCGTTCTAATTTTGGGTCGAATGCGTCACGTAGACCATCGCCAAGTAGGTTGAAAGCAAGAACTATTAAACATATAACAAGCGCAGGTAGCAAGAATTTATGTGGGTAGCTATTTAAACCGTCACGTGCTTCGTTAGCTAGAGAGCCAAGTGAAGGCATAGGTACAGCAACACCAAGACCTAAGAAGGATAGGTAGCTTTCTGTAAAGATAGCACTTGGAACTTGCAACGCTGTTGATATGATGATAACTGATAGACAGTTTGGTAATATATGACGGCGCAAAATGCGGCTAGGTTTTGTACCTATGCTACGTGCAGCTAGTACATACTCGTTTTCCTTAACTGTTAGGATTTGACCACGTACTAAGCGAGCCATGCCAACCCAGTATAAAAGTGCAAAAACTATAAACATAGCTATCATATTGTTACCTAAAGATTCAAGTATAGTACCCTCTATATTTATAATTTGAGGTAAAACAACTGAAAGCAAGATAACAAGTAGCATATCAGGCAGTGAGTAGATAACATCAACAACACGCATCATTAATAAATCGACCTTACCGCCAGCATAACCAGCAATAGAGCCATATATACAGCCTATAATAAGCACCATACATGCTGCTACTATACCAACTGCTAGCGAAACACGTGTGCCGTAAAGAACACGCACGAAGTAGTCACGGTTTAGGCTATCCGTACCCATAATATGAGGAAACAATGTTTCGCCTGTTTCTTCCATGTATGCTATTTCGTTTTCTGAGTATTCAAATGGTGCTAAGTTTTGCGCTGATCTGTCGCGTACACCATCAACTGTAATAATTGTTTCGTAGCTATATGGTATAAACATAGGCGCAAAAATAATTGTTAGTATAATGACAGATAAAACTATAATTGCAAAAACAGCCAAAGGGTTTTTCATTAAGCGGCGCATACCATCTTTAAAAAATGTGGAGCTTTCGCCCATAACATCTTGTTGGCGTTTTTCAGCGTCGGTTGCTGGTGTAAAATCTGCTGAAGAAAATTTTGATAAATCAATTTGTGCTGAAAGGAAGCTCTTTTTTGGCATTCCGTTTTCGTTTGTTTGCATAATTTAGAACCTCCTTAACCTAATTTAATGCGTGGGTCTATAACTTTATAAATGATATCTGTAATTAAGCTTGCAGCTACCATTAAGAAAGCTAGGAACATTGTTGTTCCCATTATCATTGTATAGTCACGGTTTCTGATTGATGAAACGAACTCGCTACCAAGGCCACCAACTGTAAAGATACTTTCAACAACCATTGAGCCTGTTAATATACCGGCAACCATTGGGCCTATATATGTTACAACAGGGATTAAAGCGTTGCGCAAAGCATGTTTAAACAATACAAATAAAGGTGCGACACCTTTTGCACGTGCTGTACGTACATAATCTTGGCCTAGTGCATCTAACATCGCTGTTTTTGTTAAACGTGTGATGTATGCAAGAGGGTAAGCAGCAAGTGCCAACTCTGGCAATGTGTAGTTAGGATTATCTGGGTTCCAAACTTCGACCCAACCGAGTGTATTTGCAAAAACTAATAGTAATATAGTTGCAAGTACGAAAGATGGCATAGCTGTTAGCAATGTTGTGAAGAACACGATAGTTCTATCGCCAAATTTGTTACGGTTAAGTGCTGCTGTACATCCCAAAACAACACCAACTGAAATTGCAATGCCAGCTGCCATCAAACCTAACTGTGCGCTGATTGCAAAGCGGCTTGAGATTGTATCCCAAACTTCACGACCTGTTTTGATTGAAATGCCCCAGTCGCCTTGGATAAGGGTTGTCATATAAAGAATATACTGCTGCCATAGCGGTAAATCCAAGTTATAACGTTTTGTAAGTGCGGCTTCTACCGCTGGTGTCAGTGCCTTTTCCGATGAAAAAGGACCACCTGGAATTGCATTCATTACAAAAAAAGTAATAGCACTAACTAAAACTATAGTTAACACAGCAAGACCTAATCGCTTTATGATATAAGAACCCATCAAAAATCACTCCCTAATTTATTTTTATTTTGACGAAAAGCACATGGGTTAGTGGCTTTTCGGTGTTAGGTATTTCTTTTGCACACACAAGCGTTTTCTCCACAAAGACACTTTTGGCGTCAAAAAAAACGATGTTATCGCACATTTGGCCAGCGACAACATCGTCTAGTTAACCTAATATATAGATATAATACTAAAAAACAAGAAAAATGTCAATAATATATACACCGTATTTTAATTATTCTTTGTATTTTTTCACATTTACACATTTGTTTATGCTTATTTTATGCAATTAACCATAATGATGAACTAAATCGCTAGTAAAATCAAATTAAAATATGAACAAAATTCAATTACTTACGTTATTTTTTTAACATACAAAAAATATTTTTAAAAAAACAGTTGACAAAGTGTTTATCTAGTGGTATTATATTATTCGCACCTGAAACACAGGTTCAATAAGCGGCTGTAGCTCAGCTGGATAGAGTGTTTGGCTACGAACCAAAAGGTCGGGGGTTCGAATCCCTTCAGCCGTATATAAAAAGGCAATCTCATTTGAGGTTGCCTTTTTGTTTTGGAGGAAACTATGGTACATTTATTATTAGCACTAGTTTACATATCTTTTATCAGTTTAGGTTTACCAGATGCTGCACTTGGCTCTGCGTGGCCACTAATTAGCACCGAATATAATGTTTCTATTGCCTCAATGGGTATAGTTAGCATTATTATTTCAGCAGGCACTATTTTTTCTAGCTTGCACAGCACAAAACTTATTAGCAAGCTCGGCGTACATAAAGTAACTGCGCTTAGCGTTTTAATTACAGCCATTTCACTTTTTGGTTTTGCAAGTAGCCCGTCTTTTTTAATTTTATGTTTATGGGCTGTACCTTACGGCCTTGGCGCTGGCAGTGTTGATGCTGCACTTAACAACTACGTAGCCATTAACTTTGAAAGCAAACACATGAGCTGGCTACATTGCATGTGGGGCGTGGGTGCAACCTTAGGCCCTTATATAATGGGTATGGCACTTACAAACGGCTTTAGTTTTAGAACTGGCTATATAATTTTATTTGTAATACAAGCAATTTTAAGTGTTGTTATTTTTATTAGTAGCCCCGTTTGGAAAACAAAAACTTCAACTACAAACGGTACACCTGCCGAGCAACCACCTATAGAGCATTTATCAATAAAACAAATATTGCAAATACGTGGCGTAAAGCAAATGGCACTTACATTTTTTTGCTTTTGTGCCATAGAGCAAACCACAGGCGCATGGGCTAGTAGGTACTTAGTTTTTAACCGTGGTGTTTCGCCTGAAATTGCCGCTGGTTTTGCCTCTTTATTTTACCTTGGCATAACAGTTGGTCGTGGTATTTGCGGTTTTATTGCCATGAAATTTAATGACAAACAAATGATACGTGGTGGTAGTGTAATTATGGCTATTGGTCTAGCTGTTTTATTTTTGCCCTTTGGCGAATATTTTGCATTTGTAGGCATAGCCTTAGTCGGTTTAGGTTCCTCCCCTGTTTACCCTTGTATTATACACTCAACACCACACAACTTTGGTGTTGAACACTCGCAAGCCATAACAGGGTTTCAAATGGCATCTGCATACACTGGTACATTAATAATGCCTGCTCTTTTTGGCGTTATAGGTAGAGAAATTAGTTTTACTTTGTATCCATTTTTTATTGCGATACTTTTAATAACAATGTTTTCAATGTATGAAATAACACTTAAAAAAGTTAAAAACAAATAAGATAATATTATTTATTTTATTGCTTACCATATTAACAAGATAAAAAAACGGGGTATAACGTAAAAACGTTATACCCCATTATTTTATGAATTTATATTTTTTACATATTCAACAATTTGCTCTGGTGTTTCCATAAAGTTTGTTGCACCGCAATTTTCAAGTGTCTCTCTTGAGCGGAACCCCCAAAGTACTGTTAGCATTTGCATGTTGCTATTTTTAGCCGTTGCGACATCTATTTCACTATCGCCTATATATATAGTACAGCTTGTATCTATTTTTTGCTCTTTAACCAAAAGCGCCATTGCAGCAGGGTCTGGTTTTTGAGGCACGTTTTCTCTATTGCCTAGAGTTGCCAAGATTAAATCATCAAAATATTTTTGCATAAGTGGTGGACATAACGCATCTGCTTTATTTGTTAGCACATAGCAGTTAATACCCATACCACGCAGTTTGTTTAGCATATCTATTACACCGTCATATGCATCGGTTTTATCCTCTTTATGTGCTGTGTAACGCGCCGTATACTGCGCTAGTGCACAAGCTATGTTCGCTTTAGTACGATG
>CAYJJL010000130.1:0-6465 GCA_964370455.1 uncultured Faecalibacterium sp. | reverse complement strand
ATTATATAAATTCGCTCCACTGAGCAATATTTTAACCACCACACATTCGCAAAAATTTTACGAAGCCAGTAAATTTTGATATGAATATTATACTATAAACAAAAAGAAAGTTTCAATCAAAACATGTACAAATCTGTGAATAACTATATTCCTTTTTCTGTGATATAGTGTTTGACTTAAATTAAAATAAGAAAATAAAATTGTCCGAATGCAAGTATTAACTATTGCAAATTAGGTTTCTTCAAGCTCGCCACGAGAGGCTGCTTTTAAGTAAGCAAAAATAAAGCCGTCAAGAGCACCATCCATAACTGCATCTACATTGCCTGTTTCAAAGCTTGTGCGGTGGTCCTTAACCATTGTGTAAGGCATAAATACATAGCTACGTATTTGGTGCCCCCATGTAATTTCGTTTTGCACGCCTTTGATGTCGTCAATTTTATCCATGTGTTGTTGTTGAGCAATTTGGTAAAGTTTTGCCTGTAGCATTTGCATAGCAAAATCACGGTTTTGAAATTGGCTGCGTTGTGTTTGACAACTAACAACAACACCTGTTGGTTTGTGTATTAAACGTACAGCAGATGATGTTTTATTGATATGCTGGCCGCCAGCACCAGAGGCGCGGTAAACTTGCATTTCAATGTCATCTGGGCGTATATCAACTTGTATGGAATCATCAAGCTCTGGCATAACTTCAATAGATGCAAAGCTTGTGTGACGGCGTGCGTTAGAATCAAAAGGACTAACACGAACAAGGCGGTGTACGCCGTTTTCGCTTTTTAATAGGCCATAAGCATTTGTGCCTTTAAACATGATTGAAGCGCTTTTCATGCCAGCTTCATCGCCATCTTGGTAATCTAAAAGTTCGCCTTGTATACCGTGTGCAGATGCCCATTTATTGTACATGCGGTAAAGCATTTCTGCCCAGTCTTGCGCTTCTGTACCGCCAGAACCAGCGTGGAATGTCATAATAGCGTTGCAGTGGTCATATTCTCCGTTAAGCATTGTCATAAGTTGTAGCTCATCTATGGCTTTTAAAACAGCACCAACAGCTTCTTCACCTTCTGGTATCAAGCTAGGGTCGTTTTCTTCACTGATTAAAAGCAGTAAAGTATCTGCATCGTCATATAAGTTAACTAGTGTTTCAAAGCGGTTTAATTTGCCACGTAAATCGCCTATTTCTTCAAAAACTTTGCGGCTAGCTGTTTCGTCGTCGTAAAAACCAGGCATAGTCATTTTATGTTCTAGTTCTAAAAGGCGGCGTTTGCTAACGTCTATAGCAAGTGCTTCTTCTAAGTCATCTACTGCGAGTTTATGCGCAGAAAGGTTTGTTTTTAATTCGTCTATGGTAATCATGTTATCTCCTGTGTAGTGAAAAAAATAATAAATATAAAAATATATATGCCTAAATATTATATCTAATTTTTGTTATAAAGTAAAGCGAAATAACGTTTTTTAATATGCAAAATATCATTTTATTAAAACATTATTAATATAATAAAACTATTTTACAAAATTTTCTGCTTTTATTGGTTATTTTTTAATTAAAGCTAGAAGTGAGGTTTAAAATATGGTACAATTAATGCAGTATTACTACTAAGGAGGCTTATACTATGTACGACTTTACAGGCTGTGAATGTTCTATATGTCATCATCACTTTAAACTGGAAGAAGATGATATTGTTGTATGCCCAGATTGTGGCACACCATATCACCGTGAATGCTATGCAACTTTAGGGCATTGCAAATATAAATCTGCTCATGCGCAAAACTATGAGTGGAAACCACCACAAATGCAAAAAGCACCAACAGAAACAATATGCAAAAATTGCGGTGAAAAAAACGTTAAAGAAAACGTCTATTGTAAGGATTGTGGCATGCCACTTGACCACGAAGCGCAAAGCACAACAGCGGATAACAACGCAGAGCAAAAAACTAGTGTGGAAAATGTTAAAAAAGCATATACAAAACAAATGGAACAAACCCCATATGATTATGAAGGCAAACCTACTGAGGCGCAACGTGGTCCAGTTTCGCCTTTTACAAGTTTAAATGGTTTTGCATATGTGCCACGCATGGACGCTAACGAAAAAATAGATGATATCCCAATAGCAGAGTGGTCATCTTATATAGGTGTGGCAAGCCCAGTTTACTTGTTATCATTTAAACAAATGAAAGTAACAGGGCGCAAGTTTGGTTTAAGTTTAAGTGCGCTTATTTTTGGCCCGTTTTACTTTTTTTATAGAAAAGTATGGGGTGCGGCCATTCTGTTTTCAATTTTGACAATTTTATTAAATGTACCAACTTTTCTTACTATTTTAATACAAACTGAAAGTGTTTATGCACCTATGATAAGCGATGAAACATTGCTTTTGTTATCACGCATTTCTGTTGGGTTAGGCTGGGGGCTTGTGATGATACAATCCCTTTATGCTGGTTACTTGTATAAAAAATCTGCCGCAAAAAAAATACAAAAAATACAAAGTTTGCATAAAGATCCTATACAACGTATGATGGCTTTGCGCTTGCATGGTGGCACAAGCTTTGGTGCTGTATTTTTAGCGATTTTAGGTTTTATCGTGTTAAGCTATGTATTTAGCCTTTTTTGGGGGCCTAACATAAATGCTTTTTTAAATTTGATTTAATGATATTTTTGAGATTTATTTAATTTAGTGTAAAAAATGTTTTGAAGGAGATGTTTTTTATATATAGATTTTTCGCAATTTTTTAAAGCGAAGCGAAGAAAAAATTACAGAAAAATCTATATAATATTTAATCGTTGAAGTGAAGTGAAAAGGAGTTATGACATGCAAAAAGTTACAAAAGTAATTATACCCGCCGCTGGCCTTGGTACACGTGTTTTACCCGCAACAAAAGCAATGCCTAAAGGTATGCTACCTATAGTTGATAAACCAGCTATACAATACCTAGTTGAAGAGGCTGTGCGTGCTGGTTGTACAGATATTTTAATTATTATCAGCCGCAACCAGGATTTAATTGCTGACCACTTTGATCGTTCGCCTGAGCTCGAAGCAAAACTTGCAGTGCCAGGTAAAGAAAAAATGCTTGAGGAGTGCCTTGGCATTTCAAACCTTGCAAATATCTTTTTTGTGCGCCAAAAAGAAACTTTAGGTTTAGGCCATGCAGTTTTAATGGCAAAATCTTTTACAGATGGCGAACCATTTTTAGTTGCATATGGTGACGATGTTATTATTGGTGATGACCCTGCTTGTGCGCAACTTATACGTGCGTATGAAGAATTTGGCCGCCCTAGTGCAGCTGTAAACGCAGTGCCTTGGGAGGATGTTGCAAAATATTGCAGCTTAAAAACTGAAAACATAAAAGATAACTATTATTTTGTTGATGATATGATAGAAAAACCAAAAAAAGGTGAGGAGTTTAGCAATTACTCTATACTTGGACGTGTGCTTTTAACATCAGATATTTACGAAATTATCGAAACATTAAAGCCAGGTGCAGGTGGTGAAATACAGCTAACAGATGCTATGGCAGAGTATGCACGTAAACACGGTGGTATGACAGCCGTTGATTTTACAGGTAAACGCTATGACATGGGCAATAAATTAGAGGTTGTAAAAGCACAAGTTGAGGTTGCACTTACACATCCTGAAATTGCTGAAGCTTTTAGGGAATACTTAAAAGAATTTTCAAAAACATTATAATCGTAACACTTAATGCTAGTTTAGTAAAAATATATATCAAAAAAATACGCTGTTGTAGATATTTCTATCTACAACAGCGTATTTTTAATTGTTATTAATAAAAGGTTTAAAAAAATCTCCACACTATTGCCGCTAATGAAAACATTACTAAAAAGCTAATTATCATTAAATCAAGTGTTTTTGAATAACCGTTAGGTGTGAGCATATTTTTGCTGTCTAAATCTCGCATAATTGGCGCAAGCCTAAAAAAGTAAGAGGCAATTGAAACAATGGTTGCAAGCACAGCATGGAATTGTAAAAGTTCATCACCTAAAAGCGCTATTACTAAGAGTAAAAAGATGAAAATTAACTTTGAACCTGCAACCCAGTTTACCATGTATTTTGCAAATAGGTGAGTGTTTTCATCTTCTTTAGAGTTTTCCCACTCTTTAAAAACGGCAACGCCGTTCCCCATGCGAAAATCTGGCGCAAAATATAATATGCACACGTTACCAAGTTCTAGTGCAATAAATATAAATATTGCAATTTCAAGTATGTTCATCAAGTTTCTCCGTTAGATTATAAGTTGTAAATGTAATTTAGGTTGCGCAAAATTCAGTTGCTACTTTAACAATATTATCAGCAGAAAGGCCAAATTCTTTTAATACGTCTAGCGCAGGGCCAGAGTGACCAAAAGCATCGTTAACGCCTATGCGTTTAACAGGTGTTGGTAGTTGTTCACTTAATAATGAGCAAACAGCCTCACCTAAACCGCCTATAATTGAATGTTCTTCAACTGTGATAACTTTGCCACATTCTTTTGCGGCTTTTAAGATGATTTCATCATCTAGTGGTTTAATTGTGCAAATGTTTATAACACGTGCGTTTATACCGTTTTGTTTTAGTGTTTCAGCAGCTATAAGTGCTTCGTTAACCATTAAACCAGTGGCAACAATAGCAATGTCGTTACCCTCAGTTAGTTGCTCACCTTTACCAATTTCAAAGTTGTAGTTAGTTTCATCATGGAAAACAGGCACAGCCAAACGACCAAAACGAACGTAAACAGGGCCTTCGTGTGCATATGCAGCTTTAACAGCAGCCATAGCTTCAATATCATCAGCAGGGGATAACACCACCATACCAGGGATAGAACGCATAAGTGCAAAATCTTCACAGCATTGGTGGCTTGCGCCGTCCTCACCAACGGAAAGGCCGCCGTGTGTTGCGCCAATTTTTACATTTAGGTTAGGGTAGCCTATGCTGTTGCGTATTTGCTCAAAAGCACGACCAGCAGCAAACATTGCAAAGCTTGAAACAAATGGTACAAGCCCCATTGTAGCCATACCAGCGGCAGAGGCAACCATGTTGCACTCAGCAATGCCACAATCAAAGTGTCGGTCAGGAAAAGCTTTTTTAAACATACCAGTTTTTGTAGCAGCGGCAAGGTCAGCGTCTAGTACAACTAGGTTGTCTTTGCCTTCTTTAGCAAGCTCAACTAGGGCTTTACCATAGCTATCACGGGTTGCAATTTTTTTAATTTCGCTCATTTGCCTGCCTCCAATTCTGCATGTATTGCATTTAAAGCATCCATAGCAATAGCATATTCTTCAGCGTTTGGAGCTTTGCCATGCCATTCTGCATCGTGTTCCATGTATGGCACATCTTTACCTTTGATAGTGTTCATCAAAATTACAGTAGGTTTGCCTTTTGTATTGTGGAAAGTTTCAAATGCTTTTTCAAGTTCTTCAAAGTTGTGGCCGTCAACGGTTACAACCTCAAAACCAAAAGCACGCATTTTTTCATCAACAGGTGCGGAGTTCATAACATCTTTGGTTGCACCGTCAATTTGTAAGCCGTTAAGGTCTATAATAGCGCATAAGTTATCAAGGTTAAAGTGTGCAGCAAACATAAATGCTTCCCAAACTTCGCCCTCGGCAATTTCGCCATCGCCTAGTAGGCAATAAACGTTAACGTCGTTTTTGTTCATATATTTAGCAGCTTTTGCCATGCCAGCAGCCACAGAAATACCTTGGCCAAGGCTACCAGTGGACATATCAACACCAGGTACAGTGTTCATGTTTGGGTGACCTTGTAAGTAGCTACCTATTTTGCGAAGAGTTTTTAAATCTTCAACAGGGAAAAACCCTCTGTTTGCCAAAGTGGAATAAAGCCCTGGTGCAGTGTGCCCTTTTGAAAGTACAAAGCGGTCACGGTCTGGTGCTTTTGGGTTTTGTGGGTCTATATTCATTTCATTGAAATATAGATAGGTAAATAGTTCTGTAGAGGAAAGGCTACCACCTGGGTGGCCACACTTTGCATTATAAGTGGATTCGATAATCCCCATGCGCACCTTGCAGGCTGCAAGTCTTAATGCATGTAATTGCGCTTGTGTCATGTGCATGCTCCTTTTTATTTTCAAAGTTATTATTGGCGTTTTTGATTTTTACGCTCGGTATTATAATAACATAAAAATATAGCTAAAAACAAGCTTTTGTAATAAAAAGAAGAAAAAGTGTAATGAACGACATATTAAAGGCTTTTTGTTAAAAATTTAACTTATTTAAATGTGCAAAAAAATAGTTTTATTAATGGAAAGTTTAAATAAGATTTTAAGAAAAAGCAGATTTTATTATAAAACAAAAAAGGATAATCCAAATGGATTATCCTTTTTTGTAGAGCTACTATGCGGATTTGAACCGCAGACCTCATCCTTACCAAGGATGCGCTCTACCAACTGAGCTATAGCAGCAAGTGGCGACCCAGAACGGGCTCGAACCGTCGACCTCTAGCGTGACAGGCTAGCGTT
>CAYJJL010000129.1:1885-6498 GCA_964370455.1 uncultured Faecalibacterium sp. | reverse complement strand
GAAGATAACAACTACGTTTACAACTGGATAGCGCCATACTACGGCGGTTGGGATTTAATACCTGAAGATATGCGCATAGCATATGATACCTACGCAACACAAGGCCTACCACCAGGACCAATCTCAAACCCAGGCTACGAAGCTATACTAGCAACCATGAACCCAGACCCAAGCATGGACGGTTACTATTATTTCGTAACAGACCTAACAGGTGTATATTATTACGGCAGAACACTAGCCGAACATAATGCTAATGTGGATACTGCGTGGGCTGTAAACGACAGCTTATAATTTAGCTCGCAATAAAGCACGTATTGCGTCGTCAACTGCACTTTTACATTTCGGTCACGTACCCTATGTACGCTCCCTTATGGAAAAGTTTGTTTCCTAGCACTACGCACTTTCTTGCGGCTAAATAGTGTGTGCAATAAAGCACGTATTGCGTCGTCAACTGCACTTTTACATTTCGGTCACGTACCCTATGTACGCTCCCTTATGGAAAAGTTTGTTTCCTAGCACTACGCACTTTCTTGCGGCTAAATAGTGTGTGCAATAAAGCACGTATTGCAGCTAAAAGCTTTATTAAATATAGCGAATAACCTTTATTATAAATCGGAGAACCTAATGTTAAAACAACCAGAATTATTAAGCCCCGCAGGGGATTTAGAGCGTTTGCGATATGCGATTACGTATGGCGCTGATGCTGTTTATTGTGGCATGAAAGAATTTGGCATGCGCACATCATCGGCTAACTTTTCAGCAGAGGAGCTATCTGAGGGTGTGGCTTTTGCACATGCACGTGGCAAAAAAGTGTATCTAACCATGAACACTTTACCCACAAATGCCGAGTTTGACCGTTTACCACAAGCAATTACAGATGCCGCCGCCGCTGGTATTGATGCCTTTATTGTTGCAGATATAGGCGTGCTTTCGGCATGTAAAAAATATGCGCCTAATATCGAGGTGCATTTTTCCACACAGGTGGGTATAACTAACTATGGCGCGGCAACTGCTGCCTATGAAATGGGCGCTAGCCGTGTTGTGCTTGCACGTGAAATGACACTTGAAGAAATAGCAATACTGCGCGCTAAAACACCAAAGGAGCTTGAAATTGAGGCTTTTGTGCATGGTGCTATGTGCATGAGTGTTTCAGGGCGCTGTTTACTATCCACCTATATGGCAGGGCGTAACCGTGACCCTAACCGTGGTGGCTGTGCACAGCCATGTCGTTGGAAGTATGCCCTAACCGAAGAAACACGCCCAGGTGAATTTTACGAAATAGGCGAAAGTGATGGCGGTAGTTATATTTTAAATGCTAACGACCTTTGTTCGGCTGAATTTTTGAATGAAGTTTGTAACGCTGGTGTAGATAGCCTAAAAATTGAGGGACGTGCTAAAACGGCTTATTATGTTGCAAGTGTTACAGCGGCTTATCGTAAAGCTTTAGATGCTTATTTGCAAAACGATAAAAGTGCGCCTTTTGTTCTGCCTGATATTGCAAAAGCAGAGCTAACACGCACTAGCCATAGAGTGTATTCACCAGGGTTTTACAAAGGTCAAGCAGGTGCAGTTCAAAACCTAGAAAGCACAGCATACGTGCGTGAATGGGAGTTTATAGGCACAGTAGAAAATTGGGAAAACGGTATAGCTACATGTCAACAACGTGGTAAATTTGTTATAGGCGAAAGTATAGAAGTGCTAACGCCAAGTGGCGAACAAATTACCCTTTGCCCTGAATGGATTAAAAACGAAAAAGGCGAAAACGTTGAGGGTACACCTCACGCAATGCAAATTTATACAATACCATGTGAGCGAGAAATACCGAAAATGAGTCTTTTGCGTAGAGCTGTTAAATAATTTGTAAGTTTGTTTGATTATAGCCTAAGCGGTGAAAACAATTACTGCTAAATTGAAATGTAAATAATTAAAGTATAACCGTAATTGTTTACTAAAAAGGAGTACATTATGGCACAGGTAGATAACTTTAACAAAAACCATATACCTAAAATAATTTTGGGTAAAACACAGCTTGAAGTATCACGTATAATGTATGGTGGTATTGTTTCCACCGATGAAAATCAAGAAAATTCAGATAAACACGTTGCTTTTGCGATAGCAAACGGCGTAAATTATTTTGATGTTGCTCCAACTTATGGCGATGCGCAGTTAAAACTCGGTAATTCTTTAATGCCGTATCGCAAAGATGTTTATTTAGCGTGCAAAACACGTGATAGAGATGCACAAACAAGCGAAAAAAACCTTGAACAATCGCTTGAGCTATTGCATACAGATTATTTTGATGTTTATCAATTACACGAACTTAGTAGCGTTGCAGATGTTGAAAAAACCTTTGCTAAAGGTGGCGCTTTTGAGGTGTTACTAAAAGCTAAAGAGCAAGGCATAGCAAAACACCTTGGCATAACTTGCCATAGCGAAGAGGCTGCTTTGCGCGCGTTAGAGTTATATGATTTTGAGACAGTTTTATTTCCAACAAACTGGGCTTTAAACATAGGTAAAGGGTTTGGCGATAAAATAGCAAAAACAATCAAAGAAAAAAACATTGGTTTTCTAGGTATGAAAGCTCTAATACATCGTGCATGGCGTGATGGTGAAAGAGATGCATCTAACTTTCCAAAATCTTGGTGTAAGCCTATCAGCCAAAATAATGCTTTGGGCATAGCAGCTATAAAATATGCTCTGGAAATGGGTGTGGATACAATTGTGCCACCAGGTAATTTTGAAAGTTTTTCTTTTGTTGTTAACAATGCGAAAGAAATTTTTAAGCCACTTACCAATGATGAAAAAAACTTGTTGGAAAAAGAATTTTTGGCGATAAATAGCGAGTATTTTCTTTAACAAAAAGATGAAAAGTGCATGTTGTTTTTTAAGCGATTTTAGACTATTTGGTTTCACTTAAAGAAAAATGGGGCAAGAGCGTTGCTCTTGCCTTTTTTTAATATTAAATTTAACATAAAATAGGAGGCCTTATGAGTAAAATGCGAGTTGGGATTATTGGCACCGGTTGGCGTGCAGAGTTTTTTGTGCGTGCAATAAAAAACCTACCAGAAGAATTTGAACTAACTAGTATGCTTTGCCGTGATAAACAGCGAGGTGAAGCAATTGCTATGCGCTTAGGGGTAACAGTGGTAAACACCTTAGAAGATGTTTTAGCACAAAAACCAGATTTTTTAGTGCTTTGTGTTAAACGTGATGCAACCATGCCTTACTTTGAAAAACTATTACCTTTAAATATACCAATGTTATGCGAAACACCGCCAACAAGCGATACAGAACTTGAAAATTTATGGGAGCTTGCTCAAAAGCACGATTCAAAAATACAAATTGCAGAGCAATATTTTCTACAGCCATTTTACAAAGCATGGTATAGCGTAGTGCAATCTGGTAAGCTCGGCACTGTTTCAAATATGAGCCTTTCCGCCTTGCACGGATACCACGCAGTTTCGATTTTTCGCCAGTTTTTAAGCGTAGGTTTTGAGGATGTAACCATAACAGGTAAGCGGTATACCTTCCCATTACAGCAAACCGACAGCCGTGACGGTATAGTTAAAAATGGCGATGTATTATCAGCAACACGTGATATAGTGCAGTTTCACTTTGCTAGCGGTAAAGTAGCGTTTTTTGATTTTTCAGGCACGCAATATCATTCAGCCATACGCACACGCAACTGGAACATACAAGGTGAATGTGGCGAAATAAACGACGATACAGTACGTTATATTAATGCATATGGCGATGTTATTACTGAAACACTATCTCGTATAGATAGAGGCATAAACGATAACCCTACTTTATCACACCAACACATAGCTCTCGGCGGTAAAGTGTTATATAAAAATCCATTTTTGTATAAAAGCATGAACGATGATGAAATTGCAGTAGCTTCAATGATGCAAGGCATGGCAAACTACCTTAAAACAGGCAAAGATATATACTCCCTACGTGATGGTTTGCAAGACGCAAAAATAGCACTAGCAATGGAAACAGCCATAAATACAGACGAAGAAGTAAAAGTAAATTCTTTGCCTTGGAATTAAATAATATAACTAACGAATTAATGTTTGCATTTGCACAAAAACTTTTGTATAATATATTTTGTAAGTAAACAAAACAATTAAAAAGTAAAGAGGTAAAATTATGGAAAAGAAAGTAATAGAAACAACAAACGCACCAGGTGCAATAGGCCCATACTCTCAAGGTTTTATCGTAAACGGCATGGTTTACACCTCAGGTCAAATTCCAGTAAACCCAACAAACGGTGAAGTTCCAGCCGATATCTCCGCACAAGCAGAACAAAGCTGTAAAAACGTTGCCGCTATTTTAGAAGCCGCAGGTTCAAACATGGAAAATGTTTTCAAAACAACTTGTTTCCTAGCAGATATGGGCGATTTCGTAGCTTTTAACGAAGTTTACGCAAAATATTTCACAAGCAAACCAGCACGTAGTTGCGTTGCTGTAAAAACATTACCTAAGAATGTATTGTGCGAGATTGAAGCTATAGCAACCATTTAACTCGCAATAAAGCACGTATTGCGTCGTCAACTGCGCTTTGCCATTTCAGTCACGTACTATATGTACGCTCACTCATGGAAAAG
>CAYJJL010000129.1:0-1785 GCA_964370455.1 uncultured Faecalibacterium sp. | reverse complement strand
ATGGAAAAGCTTGTTTCCTAGCACTACGCACTTTCTTGCGGTTAAATACGCAGTGAAATAAAGCACGCATTGCGTCGTTAACTGCGCTTTGCCATTTCAGTCACGTACTATATGTACGCTCACTCATGGAAAAGCTTGTTTCCTAGCAATACGTACTTTCTTGCGGTTAAATACGTACGGAGTATACACTAAACGCATTGAATGTGTTATAAAATAAAACACGTTCATTAGTGAAAAAATAATAGTAGCAACACCTAATAATAAAGGAAAATAAAAATGAAAAAACAACAACTAGCAAAAATGTTTGACCACACTATTTTAAAAGCAACAGCGACACCAGCCGAGGTGGAAAGCATCTGCAAAGAAGCGATAGAAATTAATGCGGCCTCTGTTTGTGTTAACCCTATAAATGTAAAGCAAGTTGCAAGTTTGCTAAGCGGTTCAGATGTAAAAGTTTGCACAGTTGTTGGCTTTCCTTTAGGGGCAAATACACCAGCTGTTAAGGCTTTTGAAACACGTGATGCAATTGCTCACGGTGCAGATGAAATTGATATGGTTATTAATGTTGGCGCACTTATCGCTGGTGATATTGATGCTGTTTATAATGATATATATGCAGTAGTTAAAGCAGCAGAAGATGCAGTGGTTAAAGTAATAATCGAAACATGTTATTTAAACGATGAACAAAAAGAGCTTGCTTGCAATTTAGCACAAAAAGCTGGTGCAGATTTTGTTAAAACCTCAACTGGTTTTGGCACAGCTGGCGCAACAAGTGCTGACATTGCCCTTATGCGCAAAACTGTAGGGGCTACAATGCAAGTTAAAGCCTCTGGTGGCATACGTGACTACGAAAGCGCAATTGCTATGGTAAATGCAGGCGCAGACCGCCTTGGTGTATCGGCTAGTTTGGACATTTTAGTAGGTGCTGAAGATTAATTTTATAAAAAAATAAAAAAACTTTAAAAAATATTAAAAAAACAGTTGACAAAATTCGTTTTTTGCTGTAACATATCTCTTGTAGCTTTCGCGCCGCTGTGGCGGAATCGGCAGACGCAAGGGACTTAAAATCCCTCGGTAGTAATATCGTACCAGTTCAAGTCTGGTCAGCGGCATACAAACCCATAGATGTTTTCATCTATGGGTTTTGTTTTTTAATATTTTACATGCACACTTAAAATAAAAACTCAAAAGGAAAATTACTTATGAAAAAATATGATATAGTTGCACTTGGTGAAATTTTAATAGATTATACCCCCATGCAAAACTCTGAAAGCGGTATGCAAGTTTTTGAGCAAAATGCAGGTGGTGCGCCAGCAAATGTTTTAGCTTGTAGTGCAAAGTTTGGTGCGAACACTGCTTTTATAGGTAAAGTTGGCACAGATATGCAAGGTGATTTTTTACGCAAAACATTAGTTGATGCAAATATTGAAACAAAAGGCCTTATTTCTGATGCTGAATACTTTACGACACTTGCATTTGTTTCCCTAAGCGAAAGGGGAGAGCGTAGTTTTGCTTTTGCACGTAAACATAGTGCAGATATTAATTTATCAAAAAGCGAAATTGATGTAGATTTAATAAATAGCGCAAAGGTTTTCCATTTTGGATCACTTTCGCTAACACATGAAAAAAACCGTGAAGCAACTTTATTTGCTATTGAAAAAGCTAAAAATAGCGGAGCAATTATTTCTTACGACCCTAATTATCGCAAATTATTATGGGAAAGTGAGGACATTGCCTCTAAAACCATGCAAAGTGTACTTTGTGATGTTGATATACTAAAAATTT
>CAYJJL010000128.1:0-6515 GCA_964370455.1 uncultured Faecalibacterium sp. | reverse complement strand
TAATAACTGATACAGGCTCAACAGATGGTACTAAAGAATATGCACAAAAAGTTGCCGATACTTTTTTAGAGTTTGAATGGTGCGATGATTTTGCCGCCGCACGTAACACAGGCGTTGAAGCCGCCGAGGGGCGCTGGTTTTTGCAACTTGATGCAGATGAATTTTTAGATAGTGATTGTAGCGACTTAATAAGTTTTTTTAACGACCCCAAACATAATAATTATGGCAATATAAAAATTACAATGCACGATTATACTAACACTGATTTTAGCAATTATAATACATATACATTCCCTCGCTTTACTAATTTTTCTGACAAAAAACTATTTTACGTTGATAAAATTCACGAGCACTTCCCTTTCAAATACAATATATTCTATAATACTAAAACTATTTTGCACCACACTGGTTATGTAGGTGTTAATATGCAAAAAAAGCTCAATAGAAACGAAATGCATCTACAAAATGAAATCAAAAAAAATAAAAATCATGCACGTAGCTATCTGCACCTAGCCGCTGGAAAATCACAAATACCAGTAAAAATCAATTTGTTTGAAGAGTGCCTTTCTGATATCACAGATTATAAAAATTTGCCAAAAGATGATCATCTCATAGTTATTGCTCTGCTTGTAAAATTTTATTCATTACAAAAACTACACAAAAAAGTCGATATTTTTATTGAAGATTATATTAATAGTATAACAGAAAATTTAGCACCATACTTGGAGATATTATATTATTTAGCTTTATCAAAATTCAACAGAGGGGATTTCGATAAAGCGATATATTACTTTAATAAATATCAAACTATGTATATCAAATTACAAGAAAGTCCAGATGTTATATTTGGCGATACACTTTATTTTGACTCAAATAAAGAAGAGGTCTATATTAGTAGTTATTTCACTATATCTAACGCTTATGAGCTTATATCTGACTATGAAAACGCTTGGCAAATTATTCATCGCTGTTATTATTTAGACCATGCTAAAGAAATACAATCCGCTATATTGCCAAAATACATAGATGCACTATTTAGACTTCAAAAATACAGTAAAATACGAGAACTTTATGCGCTGCATAATACAGATGTTGAAAAACGATCAACAATTATAAAAATTTTAAAAAAACACTTAAACCCACCAACATATAGTGATGCTACTATTAAACTCATATCCGCCATGAGCCACGATTTTTCTGATGGTTACACAGCACTAATTGCTTTGCGTTTTGCAGATTATGATTTATCTAAATTTGATAATTCAATGCTAGCTATCGTTAAGGCTGATAAAATCATTTACGAATCCACTGATTTTTCAGATTATTTATATTATGCTTTAATCAACAAGCGTGACGATTTTGATTTTATTGAAAATTGCACAATAGAAACTTTGCTTGAAAATATTAAAGCAGTTTATGTCACATATGCCGAGCACCCTATTTTTGTTAAAGAATATATAGAAAGCTTAAATTTAAGTGCAATAACAGATATCAAAATGCTTAATTTTGTTAAAAACCTAGCATATGCACTTTTAGCAAATTTAAAAAATGTACACAGAGCCATAAAAATAACACCAGAATATGTGAATTTCATGCTAGATGTTTATGCTGAATTAAGCTACAAGATAGTATGTAATGTTTATGATTTGGATAAAATTTCTGATAACCTCTCATCCTTACCAGGTGAATACTCAGCTGCTATTACCCTGCACGAAGCAAATAAGCTTAAAAATACAAACAAGCTCAAGTATATAAAACAGCTTAAACAAGCACTTAAATACAACCCTAAACTGTTTAAAGCTATAGAAATGGTTATTGCAGACATTCAAAAACAAGTGGAACAAACAAACTCCGAAAATGACGAGTTTTTTATGCTTGCAAAAACTATAAAAACACAAATACAAGCTTTTATTCGTGCTAATGATTTTACTACTGCAAAAACACTTTTAGATGAGTATAGCAAGATTAACCCCAACGATATTGAACTTGAAGCACTTCATCATTTAGCTGACATTTAGTATTTTTTATAAACTAAAGGAATAAAAAAATGAAATTCAAATTAAATATTTTACCAAATCAAATTTCTGCCCCAAATACCATTTCCGCCAAAATAGATAATGAAAACGATAATTTTCCAGCGGTGTTTATAGATAAAGATACTTATATCGTATCTTGTGAAGTACAAAACCGTCTTGATTTCGATACTGATAAAAGTGCATATAATTTTCAGCTTGGAAAATATAACGCACTTGCTGATGGAATTACTTTTTTGATTAATTTAGACCATGATTATAAATCTGTATATCAAGGAGATGTAAAAGAATTTACCACCTTAGATGAGCACCGAAAACTAAAGGTTAAAGGTCAAGTAATAATACAAAATGATGTATGGATTGGCCATGGAGTTACAATTTTAAGTGGTGTCACTATACATAACGGTGCTATAATAGCTACTAACTCAGTTGTAACAAAAGATGTGCCACCTTATGCAATAGTTGCCGGTAACCCAGCGCGCATAGTTAAATACAGATTTAATGAAAACGAAATAAAACAAATGCTTGATATAAGTTGGTGGAATTGGAGCTCGGAAAAGCTCTTAAAACATAAAAGCACATTTACATTACCCATTAACGAATTTATAAGCAAACATCATCAAACGGCATTGATGGAAATTAATCAAATAAAATCTACAATTAAACCTGATGTTGCACAACCCATAATATTGTTTATCCCTGATTTTCGTGAAAAATATTCATATAATGAACGTGTTTTACAAGCATATTTTGATTTGGGAATATATAAAAAATTTAGTATGTTGATTTACATCCCTAGCTGTGATAATAACCATATTACTGAATTGTACACACTGCTTAATCAATATGAAGAATTTGATGCATATATCATGATAGAGCAAGACGTGGATGATGAACGCAAATTGTTTCATGTTTCAGATTGGTATATATCTACTAGGGTAAAAAACAATGTGTTATATACTGATTACTCGAATTTATTTAATACAAAAATAATACAGGCTAGTAACACCCCTATATTTGACGAATTGGAAAATTAATCATCACTTTAAAACTTGAGGTAAAATCACATGAACGGATTTATCCAAACAACTGAAAATACAATTAATGAAATTATCAATTACCCTTGGCGAGCACAGCAAAATAAACCACATAAACTTACGAGCATAGTAATGTTAACGTATAATCAACTTGATTACACCAAACTTTGCATAGAAAGCATACGTAAATTTACACATAAAGATAGCTATGAAATAATAATTGTTGATAATAACTCTCAAGATGGCACACAAAACTGGTTAAAACAGCAAAATGATTTAACTGTTATTTATAACAAAGAAAACAAAGGTTTCCCTGCTGGGTGCAACCAAGGTATTAAAGTTGCAAAAGGCGAAAGCATATTACTTTTAAACAATGATATAATAGTTACACCAAACTGGCTTTATAACTTAAACAACGCACTTTGGAGCGATGATAAAATCGGTGCAGTTGGTTCTGTAACAAACAACATTTCTTATTATCAAGCTATCTATGTTAACTACAACAATGTTACCGATATGCTTAACTACGCTAAAAACAATAACAACTCTAACCATGATATGTGGAAATACAGAGTTAAACTTGTTGGTTTTTGCATGTTGATTAAAAAAGCTGTAATTGATGAAGTTGGCGTTTTAGATGAAATTTTCACCCCTGGTAATTACGAAGATGATGATTTAAGCTATAGAATAATCAAAAGCGGCAAGCAGAATATATTTTGCAATGATGCATACATACACCACTTTGGCAGTGTGTCTTTTAAATCCACTGGCAACCAATTTTCCTCCGTATTAACAGAAAATAAAAAGAAATTTACTAACAAATGGAATTTCAACCCTAATTATAGCTCAAACATTAGATTTGATATTATAGATAAAATACAAGAAACACAAGCGAATAAAGCGCTAAATGTGTTAGAAATAGGCTGTGGAACTGGCGCAACTTTACTCGAAGTTAAATCACGCTACAAAAATGCAAATCTTTTTGGCATTGAAATCTGTGAAGACCCTGCTTTTATCGCGCAACATTCAGTTAACATTTTAATTGATGATATTGAGAGCATGCAATTACCATATAATAAATGTTACTTCGATTACATAATAATGGGTGATGTATTAGAGCACTTAAAAGATCCATGGGCAGCACTAAAAAAAATTAAACCACATTTAAAACCAAGTGGAATTATAATTGCAAGCATACCAAATATTATGCATATAAGTATTGTTGAAGATTTATTAAAAGGACACTTCACCTATCAAGACGCAGGCATATTAGACAAAACACATTTAAGATTTTTTACAGCTCACGAAATAGTAAAAATGTTTATTGATTGTGACTACGAAAAAACAAAAATTTCTACTAATCAAACTGGCGTAACACAAAGCCAACAGGAACTTATAAAAATACTTTGTAATCTGTATGGTTCTAAAATTGAACCGCAATATAAAGCATATCAATATCTAATAACTGCCAAAGCAAATAATCATTACACTTCCACGCAAGATTATACTGACTTAAGATATTCCTTGATGCAAATTGATAACAATATCGAGCTTGAAAATAATGCAGATAAAATATTAACAATTTACAACACTTACAAAGAGTTGTTAATCGATGATATCAAAGCAATATTACAAAACAGCATTATTAATATCGAACTAACATTAAACTTTTTAGCTGTAAATATTCTTGAAAAAAATCATATTGAATTTTCGCTAGATTTGTTAATGTATGCATATGAATTGAATCCCAACAACAAAGACACTGTATATAATTTATCTAGCGCTTTAGGTTATATAAATGAAATCCAAGCAGCTTTTAATATCATTTCAAAATACACAGATAGCAATAGCACTGACAATGAAATAATAAACTTAAAAAATCAATTATTTGAAAAACTATAAATAAGGGAAAAAATATGAACAATAAAAAGATATGTTTTATTACCTTGGTAAACGATGAGAGAATTTACCAGGAATGCCTTTGTTATATTAAAAACATTGATATACCACAAGGATATCAAATAGAAACACTCGCTGTAAGAAACGCAAATAATGCTGCTAATGGGTATAATCAAGCCATGAAAGATACTGATGCAAAATACAAAATATACTTACACCAAGATTGTTTTATAATTGAAAAACTTTTTTTATCTAATATACTAAAAATTTTTGAAGATCCAAGCATAGGCATGATTGGCATGGTTGGTTCTTCCAATTTGCCTGAAAACGGTGTTTGGTGGGAATCACATAAAATGTTAGGTGCTGTTTATGATAATCATGAAAGTATCTTGCGTGAATATAACTATAAAAATTTCAACCCTAAATATGAACTTGGCTGTGCTGTTGATGGTTTTTGTATTTCAACTCAATATGATGCACCTTGGCTAGATAAACTATTTAATGGTTGGCATTTTTATGATGTTTCTCAATCCATTCATTTTATTTCCAAGGGTTATAAAGTTGCTATCGCAACACAGACTAAACCCTGGTGTTTACATGATTGCGGAAAATTAAATACTGCTAATTACCATTTCTTTAGAGTAACGTTATTAAATTATATTCACACTTTGCCTCAAGAGCAACAAAAATTAATATTTGCATAAAAACACGCCACAACGAAATTTCGTTGTGGCGTGTTACTTTTATTGCATTATAAGTTTAAATAATCTTCACTCTCAATACTTATTCATCTTTAGCAAGTATTGCTCGCTGTGTTTGCTTGGCAATTCAGCTGGTTTTGCAGCGCCTAGCTCTGAGTGAACAATT
Source organism: uncultured Faecalibacterium sp. (assembly GCA_964370455.1). GTDB lineage: Bacteria > Bacillota > Clostridia > Oscillospirales > Ruminococcaceae > Faecalibacterium. The sequence goes on along the minus strand of CAYJJL010000128.1, from coordinate 679 downwards.
TCATCTAATGTTCTAAACTCAGAAACTAAAGATGTCATCAATGATGCGCGGCTGCTTAGTTCTTCGCTAGCTGCGGCGCTTTCCTCAGCAGTGGCTGAGTTTGTTTGAACAACTGCGGATATATCGCTAATACCGCTGTGTATTTCTTCAATAGCTTTTGCTTGGTTTTCAGAGGCAAGTGCAATTTGTGCAACTGTATCGAGCACAAGTTTTGTGTTTTCTTCCACTTGGCCAAAAGCGTTGTAGGTATCATCAGCAAGTTTTGTGCCTTTTGTAACAGCATCCAAAGATTTTTTAATAAGGTCTGTTGTGTTTTTAGCCGCCTCTGCTGATTTTTGTGCAAGGTTGCGTACTTCGTCAGCAACAACAGCAAAACCTTTACCTGCTTGGCCAGCACGTGCTGCTTCAACAGCCGCATTAAGCGCAAGTATATTTGTTTGGAAAGCAATGTCCTCGATTGTTTTAATAATTTTTTCGATATCGGTTGAAGATTGCTTGATATCTTGTATAGCTATCATCAATTGGTTCATTTCTTCTGTGCTCTTTGTTATAACACTGCCTGCAACCGCACCAGATTTATTTGCAACATGTGCATTTTCAGCAGTTTTAGAAACTTCGCTAGAAATTTCTTCAATAGTTGATGAAAGCTCTTCTAGGCTTGCTGCTTGCTCAGTTGCAC
>CAYJJL010000127.1:0-6519 GCA_964370455.1 uncultured Faecalibacterium sp. | reverse complement strand
TTTAATTTGCGTTTCGCACTGCCTGCGCATATTCGTTAGGTAGGTGCGAGTTTTCAATTTCCGTTGCCATTTTTTCTACATCGTATTCCAGTTTAATAATTTCAGCAAAAATCGATGTTTCTACTGTTGCTACTACATAACAAGCGCGATTATCGCCACCTTTTGGCTTACCTACACTACCAGCATTAATAAACAGTTTGCCTGCAACCTCTTTGATATAAGGCAAATGTGTATGTCCAAAAACAACTGCGTCTGCACTTAGTTGTTTTGCAATTGCCGTTTGTTTTTCATCGTCATTTTCAAAAACATACTCACTTATTGAGTTTGGGCTACCATGGTTTAGCAAAAAACTATGGTCATTTGCTGTTATGGTCAAGCTTTTTGGCAGTTGCTCAAGGTATGTTTTATTTTGCTCAGAAAGTTGGCTTTTAATCCAATCAAGGTTAGCGTTTTTATTTTCGCCTATTTTGCCAGTTTTGCACATTGCTATATAATCAACCAATGTTTCATCATGGTTGCCAAGCACCGCTACAACGCCGCTTTGTTTTAGTGTATCTATAACTTGATTAGGCTGCGTGAAGTAACCTGTGGAATCACCTAGGCAATAAACCTTTGTAATACCACGTTTTTTAATATCCGCTAAAACAACCTCTAGCGCATATGGGTTTGAATGTATGTCTGAAATGAATGCTATTTTTTGCATGGTTACCTCTTTTGTTCTGTGGTTTAATTTTGTTTTATTTTAACATTATCATTTATTTGAATTGTCACCACTCTGATGTTTGCAATTATTAGGATTCATTTGGTTGCTTCGATTGTCTGCATTGGCTTTATGTGCGTTATTATTAGGATTGTTTTGATTCGAATAATTATTGCATTGCTCTCTTGAATGATTATTTGACGATACATTTTTTCCCATGTTTTTCTCCTATCTTTATTTATATCAACACTTACCTTAAAACTTGGAATATTACTTATTGGATTGCAAACTCGACTTACCTACCTCTAACTGATACTTGAAATCGATCGGTAATTCCATATATATCAAGAAGTTGTTTTGCGTATACTCTAGCTCTGTTAGAACTTATATTTCCTTCGGAAAAATATATACTGTTTTCTATTGCTTTAGGGTCAATAAGAAGGTTGCTTTTATCAGTGATAATTGGATCTTTTTGAGGGTAGTTCTTTTTAGATGTTGATTTATGTATTTTGTTCTTTTTTATTATTTCTGCAAATAAAGCATCATCTATATTATGTGCAATCGAGCAAATAATACATAGTAAATCTTTCCACGTGCCGACTTCGTGATGTGTATCTTCATATATAATAAATTCTGGAACTGAACCTGACATAGGTGTTGTTAAGTCAGACATTGGATAAACTCCGTCACTAAAATCACTAGAAGAATTTTTGGTTTGATATTTTCTAGTTCTTGTTAATGGTGAGGTTATTGCCTGGCAAGCTCTTTTTGCTAAATCAAGATTTCGTTTTTCGATATTCGTTTCATTCCAAGATGCATTTTCACTTAATTCTGTTGTAATTTTAAACTGTACATTGGCTAATTCTTTTGCTTTATCATGCCAAGGATTGTTAGAAATCTTTGAGTTATATCCTTGGGATATAGGTGTTAAATTACCGATGCAATTTAAGTATTTATCAGAAATTTTTTCTGAATTTTCAGAACCCCCTAAATGTTCAATCCACCAATCACTTAAAGTTTGTGGCAATATATGTTCTATAGTAACCTTGCTTAATTCTGTTGGTGTATTTTTGGTTTCTGTCTCCTCTATTCTTAATAAAACTGTTTTAGCATAATTAGTATTTACTGATGTCATTAGCACATTCTTAAATTCATCATCATCTGGATATCTGCCAGACGGTGTGTTACTATTCGAAAGTTCGAAATAGATATTATCGTAAGTTGTCTGTATAGCACCAGAATTCAAATTTTCTAATAATTGATGGACTACCGAACGCAAAGCACCGCCACCACCAGATGGTGAAACTATTCTATACCTTATCATAAAGTCACAAACTAGGCGAAGTATTTTTGCTAATTCAGCAGAGTTTTCATCATATAACTTATCAAATAAATATAGATACAACGGATAAACATCATCTGTTTTAACATAGTTTAAATGCTTAATAATAGCATTAATTTTTGAATTAGGGCATTTTTCAGATTTTAACCAACCAAAATATCTAGCGTATATATGCATAGCTTTTAAAATATCTATATGTGAAGCATTATTTTCAGTAAAATGTTCTTTAAACATTTTATAAATTTTAGTTTCTGGGACATCTTCAAATATATTTATAATTAAATAGTCACGAGCAAATTTTGATATATTATCATTATTAACAAGTTGTTCAATTTTTATCCAATAATTTTCGTATAGCCTATCTTGTTCGGTAGAATTCTGAGCTAACAATAAATAGTTTCTAATTAAATCTGCAGGCGTTAAGCGCTTGCCAGTTGAGTTGATTTTTTCAAATACAGTTTGTACAGCATTTAGGTCATTTTCTATTTGTAAATTCACATCAACGATCTCAAGTTTTGGTACAGTTTTATATAATTCAATAGGATTTATGCTGCATTCTTTAATTAATTTTAAGAAAAAGTCATAGTTTTTAAATACATTATTATCTTTATTTTCAATCGGTGTTTTATCAATAACAGACATAAAACTATTAGTGTCATAACTAGTTTGTTTTAATCTAACTCTAAATCTACTATCGCCAGTGTCATTAAGTAAATATCTATTGTTGATACTACGCACATTGTCATCATTGTCTGGTAATGAGTCCCTCAATGCACAAAGCAATAATAATATTGTAGTAACTCTTTGCTGTCCATCTACTAGAATAAATTCACTATATGAAGCTCCATCGTTTTTACCTTTGTAGTAAACTACATTTCCTAAGTAGTGTGTTTTTTGTTTCTTGTATGCTTCGATTATATCATTAAAAAGTTCTTCACATTGTTCGTGTGTCCATTCATAGTTTCTTTGAAATGGCGGAATAATGAAGACCTTGTCTAGTCCCCCGATAAAACTTAACACTGTTGTTTCTGTTGCTTTCATTTTTATTGCCTCTTTCTATTATTTATTTAAAATCACTTTTCTAAAATTTCTAGAATGACTCACCATCGCCTAATAAGATTATTCATTTGCACATTAATGCAACAATTCAAGTGGTAGCAAAACAAATTTACAATATCTACAACCATAATACCACACAAAGCAAAAAAGCACAATCGACAAATCGATTGTGCTTTTTGAGGTGGGCCTAGAGGGACTCGAACCCCCGACCTAACGGTTATGAGCCGTCCGCTCTAACCAACTGAGCTAAAGGCCCTCAAATGTTAGAGTGTTGTCGTTTATTTTCAACCACATTATTATACCAAAAACTATTTTAAAATGCAATAGTTTATTTTTAAAAACTACTAAAAATTTATATATTTTTATATTAAGTGTTAAAAACCAGTTTTTTAGTAATAAAAAACAGCATATTTTTAGCTTTAAACCAAAAATATGCTGTTTAATTTTATATTGCTATAAGCCTAGCCAGATAACTTAACCTTTAACTGCTATGTTAACAAGGCGGCCTTTTACGTATATTTCTTTTGCTATTGTTTTGCCTGCTATTGCAGCTGCAACTTCTGTATCTGCCTTTGCTAGTGCAATAGCGTCCTCGGAGCTAATTTCAGCATCAACCATTAAACGAGCTTTAACTTTGCCGTTAACTTGTACAGCTATTTCTGCTGTTGAGGCTTTGCATTTTTCCTCGCTGTACTCTGGCCATTTTGCAAAAGCAAGTTGGTCGTCGTGGCTGTGTCCTAGTGTTTCCCAAAGTTCTTCTGTCATGTGTGGTGCAAATGGGTTTAGCAACACAGTTAAAATAGAAAGCTCTTCTTTAGTGGCACCGCCGCTTTCGTAAAGGGCGTTAACTAGTGTCATCATTTGTGCAATAGCTGTGTTCATTTTTAGTGTTTCAATATCTGCGCCTACTTTTTTAATTGTTTGGTGCATTATTGTTTCCACCGCTGGGCGTATGCCTTTTTCTGGCAATAGACGCTCAGAAAGCGCCCAAACTCTATCTAAAAAGCGTTTGCAACCTGCAATTGATGATGGTTGCCATGGTGCGGCTTGCTCGAAATCACCCATGAACATTTCATACAAACGCATGGTATCTGCGCCATATTGTTTTATGATATCATCAGGGTTTACGACGTTGCCACGGCTCTTGGACATTTTTTCGCCATTTTCGCCTAAAATCATGCCGTGAGAGGTGCGTTTTGCGTATGGTTCTGGCATTGGCACTGCGCCAATATCATAAAGGAATTTATGCCAAAAACGGCTGTATAATAAGTGCAATGTGGTATGCTCCATACCGCCGTTGTACCAATCAACCATGCCCCAGTATTCCAGTGCTTCTTTACTTGCTAGAGCAGTTTCGCAGTGTGGGTCCATGTAGCGCAAGAAGTACCAAGACGACCCTGCCCATTGTGGCATAGTGTCTGTTTCACGTAGTGCAGCACCGCTACAGCATGGGCATGTTGTTTTGCGCCATTCTTCTTGGCGTGCTAGTGGGCTTTCACCGTCAGGGCCTGGCTCAAAATCGGTTATAGTTGGCAAAGTTAGTGGCAATTCGCCTTCTGGTATAGGTTGCCAGCCACATTTTTCGCAGTGAACCATAGGTATAGGCTCGCCCCAGTAACGTTGGCGGCTAAACACCCAGTCACGCAATTTAAAGTTAACTTTTGCCTCGCCTTTGCCGTTTTCAGCAAGCCAGTTTATCATTGTTTCTATAGCTTCTTTAACTGGTAAATCGTTTAAGAAACCAGAGTTTATCATTGTGCCTGTTGCAACATCTGTAAAAGCGGCCTCGTCTAGGTTAGAGGCTTTTTTGCCTTTAACAACTTCAACTATTGGTAGGTTAAATGCTTTTGCAAACTCCCAGTCACGGCTATCGTGCGCAGGCACAGCCATAATTGCGCCTGTGCCATATGTTGCCAATACGTAATCCGAGATGAAAATTGGTATTTGCTCCTCGTTAACTGGGTTTATACCCATAACGCCATCTAGCTTTACGCCTGTTTTATCTTTGTTTATTTCTGTGCGCTCAAAGTCGCTCTTTTTAGCGGCAGCTGCTTGGTAATTTTTAACTTCGTCTGTGTTTTTGATAACACCAGTTTCAAGCCATTTTTTAACAAGCTCGTGTTCTGGTGAAACAACCATGTAAGTTGCGCCAAAAAGTGTATCTGCACGTGTTGTAAAAACGCTTAAACTTTCGCCTGTTGTTGTGCCAAAAGTAACCTGTGCGCCTGTGCTTTTGCCTATCCAGTTTTTTTGCTGTGCAACAACACGATCAATAAAATTAATATCGTCTAAACCATCTATTAGTTTATCAGCATATGCTGTAATTTTTAGCATCCACTGGCTTTTATCTTTGTGCACAACCTCGCTACCGCAACGCTCGCAAACACCGCCTACAACTTCCTCGTTAGCAAGCACACATTTACAGCCTGTACACCAGTTAACATTCATTTCTTTTTTATATGCTAGGCCATTTTTAAAAAGTTGTAAAAATATCCACTGTGTCCATTTATAGTAGCTTGGGTCAGTTGTGTTAATCTCTCTGTCCCAATCGAACGAAAAACCTAGAGCTTTTAGTTGGCGCTTAAAGTTTTCGACATTGCTTTTTGTAACTACTGCTGGGTGAACATGGTTTTTCATCGCAAAGTTTTCAGTAGGTAGGCCAAAAGCGTCCCAGCCCATTGGGTATAGCACGTTTTCACCTAAAAGGCGATGTTTACGTGCAACAACGTCAATCGCTGTGTAGCTACGTGGGTGGCCAACGTGTAGGCCTTGCCCAGATGGGTATGGAAACTCAACCAAAGCAAAAAACTTAGGTTTTGATTTATCAATTTCTACTTTAAAGGTTTTTTCGTTTTCCCAAACGGCCTGCCACTTTTGCTCGGCGGCTTTAAAATCATACTTCATGATACTGCTCCACTTTTTATCGGCGATAGGTGCTACCATATTTTCGTGTTACAAAAACGCAAAAATATAATAGCACCTGTCTGTTTTTACATTTACCTTTTAGGTAAATTTGATTTTATTTTTTATTGCAAATAAGCTGTTAAATCAACTTCTTCGCCTTCTTCCCACAAACGTTCAAGGTCGTAGTATTCACGTGTGTTAGGCACAAAAACGTGTGTTATAACACTGCCGTAATCTAGCAATATCCAGTTTTTAGAATCATAACCCTCGCTTGCATACGGTTTTTGAGCTTCTTTTGCAAGCTCAAATTCAAGCTCATCTGCAAGTGCGCCAACATGTGTTGTTGATGTACCAGAAGCAATAACAAAATAGCTAGTTAGCATAGTTACATCATCAACTTTAAGCACAGTTACACTTTCAGCCTTTTTTTCGTTTAATATTTGTGCCATGCGTATTGCAAGGTCGCGTGGTTCTTTTAAATTTAATTGTTCCATAATTTCCTCTGCGTGGTTTT
>CAYJJL010000126.1:0-6564 GCA_964370455.1 uncultured Faecalibacterium sp. | reverse complement strand
AACCTTGACAATCCACAACAAAGTATGGTATATTCCTATCTATATGTTATGGCGTAACAGCGATTTTAATCGTATAAGGTGATTTCCGCAAACAAGATTACTTGTTTGCGGTTTTTTTATTATCAGGAGGATTTTATTTTTTATGCAACAAGCAATAGCCAAAAAATTTGATACAAAAAAACTAATTAAGTTTGTTTTACCAAGCGTTGTAATGATGCTATTCGTTTCTATTTATTCAATGATGGGTAGTATTTTTTCAGCAAAATATATAAACGAATATGCGCTTTCAGCTGTTAATATAGTGTTTCCATTTATATCACTTGTACTTGCGGTTTCAATTATGTTTTCAACAGGTGCAAACGCAATACTATCGGCTAATTTAGGCGAAGGTAATACCGAAACAGCTCGAGAAAATTTTACAGTTATCACCATTTTATCAGTGTTAACTGGTATTGTGTTTACCATTTTAGGCCGTACCTTTGATGATGAAATTATTCGTTTTTTAGGCGCATCTGAAAGTATTTCCGTTTATGCTAAACCATATCTCAGAGCATATAGTTTTATTTTTCCCTTTATGTTTATCGGTATTTCTGCGCAGTACTATTTTGTAACTGTTGGCAAATCTTTAATGGGTTTAATAATTACAATCATTAGTGGTAGCTTAAACATTTTAACTAGCTACCTATTAATAGGCGTGTTTCAAATTGGTGTTATAGGCGCTGCAATTGGTTCATCTTTAGCGTATGTTATACCAACAATTTGCTATTTAATATATTTTTCAAACGTTAAAAATCCTACGTTGCATTTTGTTAAACCTAAGTTACACAAAGGTTTTATTTTAAACGCATGTACTAATGGTTCTTCCGAAATGGTAACCAACCTTGCTATAGCTATTGTTTCTGCTTTGATGAATATTATTATGAGCAATATCGCTGGTGATAACGGCGTTGCAGCGGTTAGCGTAATAGTGCAAGTACAATTTTTGCTAAGCTCTATGTATATTGGTTTTGGTGCTGGCATTGCTCCTATATTCGGCTTTGCTTATGGCGCTAGCAACTATACACAAACTAAAACTGTTTTTAAAATATCAATTAAACTTGTGGCTATAAGCTCTGCTATGCTTGTTTTAGTTTGTATGCTATTAAATAAATTCATCGTATCTGCATTTATTTCACCCGAAAGCCCTTCGTTTGAGCTTGCCAATACTGGGTTTATTATATTTTCGCTAGGTTATTGTTTTGCTGGATTAAATATTTTTTCCTCCGTGTTTTTTACCTCTGTTTCTAACGGAAAAATATCTGCACTTATTTCCTTTTTGCGTACGTTTGCCTTCATATTAGGCATGCTTGCTATACTGCCCAACTTTTTAGGCTCAACTGGTGTTTGGCTTGCCATACCAATCGCAGAAGCTTTGGCACTTGTAGTTTCAATTGCGTTACTAAAAAAACATAAAAAAGTTTATAAGTATTAACCTACCGCCACTGCGGTGTCAGTATTGCAAAACAATAAAAAATCACCTAAGCATGTTTTTACAACATAGTTTCGAAAATGAAACTATGTTGACTTTCAGTTTATCTCGTGATATAATTTCAATATTGAAACTAATTGCACAGGAGATTTTATGCACAATTCATTTTTTAAATTTATGAGCGCTATTGATATTGATTGTTATCTTAATATACGTGAAAGCGAAATAGGTAATAATCTTTCATATTCAGACGTATTGCAGCTTTTTATTATTAACCACAAAGCAAACATGACAATTAGCGAACTAGCTGAAAAACTAAATCTTTCTCGCCCAGCAACAACACAAAAAGTCAATGAGCTTGAAAAGAAAGGCTATATTATTAAAACACAATCCACTGAGGATAAACGTGTTACATATCTATCATTATCTGAAACTTTACTACAAAGCAGTAAAAATTCAAAGGCGATAACTTTAATGGACGCTGTTGATAAAAATTTTTCAGATGAAAAAAAGCAAGTATTTGCCGAAGTATTAGATTTTATGACAACATATTTAACAAATGATAGAAACAATGAGGAAACACACAATGAAAGGTAAAATTATTTTAAATTTAGCAATGAGCCTTGATGGCTATATTGCAAATGAAGATGGCAGTTTTGACTGGATAACTGGTGACGGCAACAAAAAATTAAACACCACTACAAAATTTGATTTTGAGCAGTTTTTATCTGATATAGACATAGTCGTAATGGGGCGACAATGCTACGAACAAGGTTTTGCTAGTGATTATAAAAACAAAACAGTTTATGTGGCAACAAGCCAAAAACAAGATGATTTCGACAACATTAAATTTATTGGTGGCGATATAACAGCTATACTCACAAGCGAGCAAGCTAACGGCAAAAATATATTTTTATTCGGAGGTGGTGTCGTTATAGACCCATTTATAAAGGCAAATATTATAGACGAATACATCGTTGGTATCATCCCTACTATTTTAGGTAAAGGCAGAAAGCTGTTTTTAGAAAATAATCCTAACATTAAACTTATCTTAAACGATTACACTATTGACGAAGGTGTTATTGTTATGCGTTACTCAAAAAGAAACTAATCAAAACCCCTTAAGCAGATATCATGTATATTGCTTAAGGGGTTTTGATATATCGTTAATATTTTTAGTTAGTCATGCCTAGAACAAATGCTATATATGATTATAAACTAATTTCTAGCAATAATAAATTAAAGCACCTTTACAAAAATTTGCTCATCATCTTCCACACAGTCAAAAACAAAGCATAGTTTATTTAACAAAGCTATTGATGCGCTATTTTGTGCTAGCACTCCTGCTTTAAACGTTTTAACTCCTTTTATCGCTAGCTCTTGCATGGTCGCACTAACAACCTCATGCGTATAACCTTGCCTTGCCTTTTGTGGTGCAATTGTATAACCTATCCAGCAAATATCATCCTCACGTTTTAGGTATAAATCACCTATTAGCTCGCAAGTATCATTATCCAATATTGCAAGCTGTATACCGTCGTTTATATTTGTAGTTTTTAGCAAAGCTTCTTTATACTCCGCTTTTGTTAAACCTTTAAAGCCTTGATACTCCATCCATTTCAAATCATTTCTATAACTCATAAATGCATCAATATCTTGCTCTTGAAAATTACGTATATGGCAACGTTTTGTTTTAATATTAATAATAAAAACCTCTTTCCTATTGTTATTTCAAATATTATATCATGGCAAAGCCTATAAAATCTATATTTTTTTGCATAAACTATTTTAATTTTATCACGCACTTGACAAGTATGTATATACATGTTATAATTTACTACATTAAAGAGTTAAACTGTTGAAGTGGAGATAAAAATAAGAAAAGAGCTTTCAGAGAGTTGGGGTAGGTGTGAGCCCAATAGTTACTGCTTATTAAATGGACCACCGAGGGCTTGGTCAAAGGGTTTATACCTGAGTATTCCAAGACGCAAGGCTTGCGTTAGTAGTCGGAAATATGTTAGTATTTCGCAGAGTGTACAGGGGAATACCCCTGTAAATCAAGGTGGTACCACGGGTATTTTTTACAAATTCTCGTCCTTGACAGATTTAACTAATCTGTCAAGGACTTTTTTGTTTTTTGACAGAAAACATTTTATGGAGGTATTTTTATGTGTTTTTATCCTAACGTTAACGAGGCAAAACAACTGCTAAAAAATGGCGAATATTTATCTATACCAGTAACATTAACTTTGGATTTACCCCTAACCACTATTGAAATATATAAAAAACTTAAAAACGTAAGCAAAAATGTTTTTATTTTGGAATCATGCGAGGATAGAGAGCATTTTGGCAGATATAGTTTTTTAGGCTACGACCCTACCCTTGAAATTACAGCTAAAAACAACAGTATAAAAATAAATTCTGGCTTGACACTAGATATACAATCTGCTTCACCACACGAATATATAAGGCAAATATTAGCCGAACACAAAAGCCCAAAACTAAATGATTTACCACCTTTTACTGGTGGGCTTGTTGGCTATTTTTCATACGATTTTATTAAATATAGCACAAGCAAACTAAAACTAAATGCAAATGATTTTGAAAACTTTAACGATGTTGACCTTATGCTTTTTAACAAAGTAATTGCTATTGATAACCTGCTAAATAAATTAGTGTTAATAATAAATATTAAGGTTGATGAGCTTGAAGCAAACTACAACAAAGCAATACTTGAACTTGAAAACATGCGAAATTTAATTTTAAATGGCAATAGTGTTACTGAACAAAAAGCAAAGCTTTTATCTGAGCTTAAAGCGTCTTTTAATAAAAATCAATTTTGTGATATGGTTACTAAGGCAAAACAATATATATACGAGGGAGATATTTTTCAGGTAGTTTTATCAAATAGGTTACAAGCGGATTTTGAGGGCAGTTTAATAGATGTTTACGAAAAACTACGCACTAAAAACCCCTCACCTTATATGTTTTATTTTTCCAGCAAGGATATAGAAATGGCTGGTGCTTCGCCTGAAACACTTGTAAAAGTATTAGATAATAAAGTAATGACATATCCACTAGCTGGCACTAAACCACGTGGTAAAACAACCGCCGAAGATTTAGCACTTGAAACCGAGCTTTTAAATGATGAAAAAGAGTGTTCAGAACATAATATGCTCGTAGATTTAGGCAGAAATGACATAGGTAAAATAAGCAAGTTTGGCACAGTTAAGGTTGAAGATTACATGAAAATCCTGCGATTTTCCACCGTTATGCATATAGGCTCTACTGTAACTGGTGAAGTTGAAAACGGTAAAGATACACTAGATGCCGTTGATGCTATTTTGCCTGCTGGTACACTTTCTGGTGCGCCTAAAATACGAGCTATGGAAATTATTGATGAGCTTGAAAACGAAAAACGTGGTGTTTATGGCGGTGCAATAGGTTACCTCGATTTTAATGGCAACATTGATACTTGCATAGCAATACGATTTGCGTTTAAAAAGAATGGTAAAATCTTTGTGCGTTCAGGCGCAGGCATAGTTATAGACTCCATACCAGAAAACGAATATAACGAATGTATAAACAAAGCAAAATCAGTTGTTTGTGTTTTGGAGGGTGAATAAATGATATTGATTATAGATAATTACGATAGCTTTTCATACAATTTATATCAAGCAATAGGCGAAATTTGTAGCGATGTAAAGGTTATAAAAAACGATGAATTAACTGTTGCGGAAATTGATAGCCTATCCCCTACTCACATAATATTATCACCTGGCCCTAAAAGGCCTAAAGATGCTGGCGTTTGCCTAGACGTTGTTAAAAAGCTACATTCAAAGTATAAAATACTGGGTGTTTGCCTTGGGCATCAATCTATTTGCGAGGCGTTTGGTGGGGTAGTTACTTATGCAAAAAAAGTTATGCATGGCAAGCAATCCGAAATATTCATTACACCATGCACACTTTTTAATGATATACCAACAAACACCTTGGTGGCAAGGTATCACTCACTAGCAGTTGATGCAAATACGCTACCGCCAGAGCTAATCGCAACAGCACACACATCCGATGGTGAAATTATGGCTGTAATGCATAAAAATTACCCTGTTTTTGGCGTGCAGTTCCACCCTGAATCAATATTAACTCCGCATGGTAAAACAATTATAAAAAACTTTTTGGAGGTGTAAAAAATGATTAAAGAAGCAATTTTAAAGCTAGTAAATAAAGAAAATTTAAACGGCGAAACAGCGTATACCGTTATGGATGAAATAATGCGAGGCGAGGCCTCCCCTATACAAATTGGCGCATACCTAACTGCGCTTTCGATAAAAGGCGAAACTATAGACGAAATTGTACACTCCGCAAAAAGTATGCGAGCACATGCAACAAAACTGCTGAATGATTTAAACGTGCTGGAAATAGTTGGTACTGGTGGCGATAAATCCAACTCCTTTAATATTTCAACTACATCTGCAATTGTGCTAGCTAGTGCAGGCGTACCAGTAGCAAAACACGGTAACCGAGCCGCCTCTAGCAAGTGTGGCTCTGCTGATGTGTTGGAGGCACTAGGCGTTAAAATTGACATAACACCACAAAAAAGCATGGAAATGCTAAATGCAATTGGCATTTGCTTTTTATTTGCACCGCTCTACCACACTGCCATGAAAAACGTCGCACCTGTAAGGCGTGAGCTAGGCATACGCACCATTTTTAACGTGCTAGGCCCTTTGGCTAACCCACTAGGTGCAAGCATGCAGCTAATGGGTGTATATGAAGAAAGCCTTGTTGAACCACTAGCCGAGGTTTTAACCAAACTTGGTGTTAAACGTGGCATGGTTGTTTATGGCAAAGATGGGCTTGATGAAATTTCTATTTCAGCGCCTACCAAAGTGTGTGAAATAAGAAATGGCTGGTTTAAAACCTATGAGATTAACCCACTAGATTTAGGGCTTAATTTATATAATAAATCAGCACTTCTTGGCGGCGATGCAAGCGAAAATGCGAACATAACACGGGAAATTTTAAGTGGCGTAAAAGGGGCAAAACGTGATGCTGTAATAATAAACTCCGCCGCTGCACTGTATATCACTAAA
>CAYJJL010000125.1:0-6651 GCA_964370455.1 uncultured Faecalibacterium sp. | reverse complement strand
AATGCTACAAAGTGTAAAGATACCAAATGCTGAAAGTATGGCAAAACGGTATCCGCATGAGCTTTCAGTCGGTATGCGACAAAGGGTTATGATAGCAATTGCACTTGCGTGCAAACCAAAACTTTTAATTTCAGATGAACCTACAACTGCGCTAGATGTAACCATACAAGCTCAAATTTTACATTTAATGAATGAGCTTAAAGCACAGCATGGTACATCAATTATGTTTATTACACACGATTTAGCCGTTATAAACGAAATAGCCGATGAAATAGCGGTTTTATATTGTGGGCAAGTTGTGGAACTAGCACCAAAAGCAACTATATTTGATAAAAAAACAGAATATTCGCACCCATACACAAAAGCTTTGTTAAACAGTATACCCTCGATTGCAAATTTAAATCAAAAACGCTTAGATATAATACAGGGCAATGTTCCGGGGCCTTTTGCACTGCCTGTTGGCTGTAAATTTGCGCCTCGTTGTAAATACGCAACACAAAAATGTAACGACGAAGAACCAACACTGATAAAGCTAAACGAAACACACAGGGTGCGCTGTTTTTACCCTGATACAATGAGGTGTGGACGTGAGTGAAAAAAAGGTACTTATACATTTGGATAATGTAAAAATGCATTTTCCGCTTAAAAAAACTTTAGCTTTTTGGCAAAAACAAAAGCATGTTAAAGCGGTAGATGGTGTAAGTTTTGATATTTACGAAAACGAAACTTTTGGCCTAGTGGGAGAATCTGGTTGTGGTAAATCCACATTGGGTAAGCTTATTTTACAATTACATAGCCAAACAACTGGTAATATAAATTACAACAATAAATGCTTAAATGCCCTACCAAAGGAAGAAATGCGCAAAATGCGTAAGGAATTGCAAATTGTTTTTCAAGACCGTTATTCCTCGCTAACCCCACGTTTTACGGTGATTAAATTGATTTCAGAGGCTGTTGTAGCACACAAACTTTATAAAAAAGGTAGTAAACAGCTGGAAGATTATACCCTAGATATCATGGAAAAATGCGGCTTACAAAAGCATATGTTGCACAGATACCCTCACCAATTTTCAGGTGGACAGCGCCAGCGCATAGGCATAGCAAGGGCGCTAGCGCTAGAGCCAAAATTTGTAGTTTGTGATGAATGTGTTTCAACTTTAGATGTTTCGATACAATCGCAAATAATAAATTTACTGCTAGAATTAAAGGAAAAAAACAATTTAACGTATCTTTTTATATCACATGATCTAAGCGTAGTACGATTTTTATCTGATAGAATAGGTGTTATGTATCTTGGTAACATTGTTGAACTAACGGATACAGAAACTGTTTTAAATAATGCTTTGCACCCTTATACACAGGCGCTTTTAGATGCTATACCATCAATAGAGCAAACAAGCGAAACGCAAAAACAAAGCACACTGCTTGAGGGTGAAACACCAAGCCCTATTGACCCACCAAGTGGCTGTAAATTTCACCCAAGGTGTAAATATAAAACTGAAAAATGCACGCAAGAAGCACCAATGTTGGCAGAAATATCAAAAGGGCATTTTGTGGCATGCCACCTAGCAAGTAAAGGAGGCGCTATATAATGATGTTATTCGATAAATTTAACTATAAATTTTTAAAGGAAAAATCAAAGAAAGAATTAGATGAGCATTATGATAATATTAAATTAGAAAAAGGTGATTTACCAGCTATGCTTATAGCTGCGTTTATAACTTTTATGCCGTTAGTAATTACAATAACATTAATTTATATAGGTGTAGCATATCTATTTGGATTATAAAATCTAAAATTGTGATAATAGGTGATTAAAATGAAATTTTGCGAAATGGAATACACTAGACCCGATAGTGAAAAATTTTTTAACGATTTAAAATATGAAACAAATAATTTTGCTAATGCAAAAAGTGCAGACGAACAATTTGAAATATATTTAAAAGTTGAGGATTTATATAAAGAGTATGAGTTTTATTATAACCTTGCGAGGTTACGTGGGCTTATTAATGTTAATGACGAATTTTATAAAAATGAGTTTAATCATTTGAAAAAATATTTAGTTTTAGCAAATAATGAATATAACGAATTAACAAAGCTAATTTTAAGTAGTCCTTATAAAGAGGAATTAACAAATAAATTAGGCTGCGTAACCATGATGAATCTAGAATTTTCTGAAAAATGTCAATCAGAGCAAATAGCAAGTGATATTTTAGAGGAAAAAAATTTAGTGCAAGAGTATAATGCAGCACTATCTAAATTGACAGTTGAGTTTAATGGTGAAACTATGCCATTAACTTTGCTAGCGCCTTTTAAAGAAAGTGTAGATAGAAGTATTAGAAAAAAAGCATATATAGCAGAGGGCGAGTGCTACTTAAAAATAAAACCACAGCTTGACGATATATTTGATAAACTTGTAAAAAATAGAGCACTACAGGCAAAAAAACTAGGCTTTAAAAATTATGTTGAGCTTGCATATATGCGTATGCGCAGGATTTGTTATAATGTAAACGATGTTTCTGTTTTTAAAAAACAAGTGCTTGAGGATATAGTACCAATAGCTAGCAATATACAAAAAAATAGATGTGAGCGTTTAGGTTTAGATACTATGAAATTTCATGATTTACAACTAACTTTTAAAGATGGTTCAGCTAAATTACGGATTTCAGGCGATGAAATTATTGATGCTCTAAAAAAAATGTACAGTGAAATGTCGCCACAAACCGCAGAGTTTGTTGAGATGTTTACACAAAACGAACTATATGATTTATACCCTAAAGTGGGAAAAGTACCAGGCGGATTTTGCTCTTACTTGAAAAAATATAATTACCCATTTATTTTTGCAAATTTTAATGGCACAAGCACAGATGCATATGTGTTAATACATGAGGTAGGGCATGCATTTGCTAGATACACTGCAAATGCAAAATCCAAGCAAATTGCCTCGCCTGCAATGGAAATATCAGAAACACATGCTATGGCAATGGAGTTTTTGGCAACACCTTGGTATGAGTTATTCTTTAAACAAGATGCAAAAAAATACACTTTATCACACGCAGAAGACGCACTAATTTTTATACCATATGCTTGCCAAGTAGATGAGTTTCAAAAACAAATTTATTTAAACCCAGATATGACACCACAAATGCGTGATGAAAAATGGCTAGAAATTGAAAATAAATATAGGCCACATGTTGATTACGGCGATATACCATTTTATAATGGTGGCAGTGGTTGGCAACGCCAAGTGCATATTTATAGAAACCCATTTTATTATATTGACTACGCACTTTCACAGATGATGGCTTTGCAATTTTTTGATGAATTTTGCAAAGATGAAAAAAAAGCGTTTGAATTATATTTGGCTTTTGTAGAATATTTTGGCAATAAAACTTTTGTTGATTTAATTGAAACATTAAACTTGAAATCACCGTTTAAAGCTGGTGCAATAAAAGAGATAGCACAAAATCTAGAAAAATGGATTATAGAAAGACAAAAAGAATTACTAAAGTAAGATTTTTTATTGCTTTTAATGTGCCAATATCAAAGGTTTTTAGTTCAACTCAAGGTTATTGTCACAAAAATAATAAAAATTTTTGAATAAAATCAAGGTTATGTTCACTTTTGCATACTTTTGTGGTATACTTAAAATAGTACCTATGTGCGCAAAATGTAGGGTATTTGTGTTGTAATGTGATGTGATTAAATATTATGATTAAAGAATTTGAAAAAATAATTGAATATGAAATTAAGTTTTCAGAATTAGCTTCTAAACAATTTGCGCCCCGAATAGGGTTAAAGCGCGAAAATGTTCAGGAGCTATTGGAATTGCATGGCGTTGAAATGCGTAAAATTATTCATAAAACAAATGATTTAATAGATACTTGCGTTGCGCCATATTTAAAAGACCCAATGCTTATTACAAAAGAAGATGCAGTTAGATTAGAAGAATTTGCGGAAAAATTATCAGGTTACAGAGAAAGCATTGATACAGGGCTGTGTTATGATATACGCCATGCGTTGACAGTATATGCGCAACATATAAATGACGAAACTTTATTTATACGAAATATGTTTTATAAAGGTTTAGCACTTTTTTATTTGGATAGAACTACATTTAAAAGTGCAATGTCAAAATGTTACGAAAAAGTAATTGCTTTTTCAGATAGATACGAAGAATTTGATTGTGAAACACGTAAATTAATTTGCCGCGCATATGGCAACAGTTATATTAGCGTGGAAGAAAGTGATTTAATCGAAACATATAAAAGATACGTTTAAGCAAAAGATTTTTGGGCAAATACGGCTAAGCGTTTAAACCCTGAGTTTCCGATAAATGCATATTTTAACAATTTGCATGAAAACCTATGTTCAACAACTATTAGTATCTTACGTGGGTCACGTTCACAAACAGCAACAAAAGAATACAAAATGCGCCTTTTGCAATCAGCAGAGTATATGTATAATTGCTACTTAAAAAAGCCCGAAATACATACAAACGATTATACATCAGTAGATTTAAAATACCTTTATAATGTATATGGTGCAAGGTATTATAACGATGTTATAACAATAAAGGAGCTTGTAGAATTTTTACATAATATATATAAACAAGCGGATCATGATTACACGTATGATGATTTATATAAAAAACTACATATTTCAGCATTATATTTGCATTATTTAAAATTAATGCCAACTGAAGAATGTTCGAAAAGTGAAAAACTAGCAAAAGCGAAAAAAATTACAGGGGAAGTTTTCGAGTATATAAAAAATATACCAGATACTTTATCACGTGCACATGTTGCAACTTTTGTTACTAACTTTGCAGCTGGCAGTAAAGGTTATTACGATGACCTTGAGTATGTAAAGCTTTTGTTATCGCTAACAGTTTTCAGGCATCCTCCAACATATGCTCACTCTGTTATGGTAGCTAAAATATCGTTTGTAATTACAAAATATATGCTAGAGCACAACCCAGCTTACTTTATAGGTTTACCAGATATTAACACTGTTAAAGATGTAGAAAATAATTATTTAAGTATTTTGCGTTTTGTTTGGTATTCAGGCCTTGTGCATGATGTAGGTAAAATATCATACACACATTTAGTATCCTTTTATGTTATGCGATTAAATGATAAAGAATTTGAAATTATAAAACAGCACTCACCAAAGGCCTCCAGTTTTATTAATACAACACGTACTAAAAATTTCCACACTATAGAGATGGAAGGCACAATATCAAGAGGCGAGCAATTAATTGATGATAAAATAGATATCTTTGATTATTTTGCGGATGTAGCAGTTGGTCACCATAAAAGCTTTGACGGCAAATTTGGTTATCCGCCAAATTTTGATAATTTAAAATCCCCAGTAAAACAAATTATTGATATTATAACAATTGCGGATTCAATAGATGCTGCAACGGATAGTGTGGGGCGTAGCTACGCAAGCAAAAAAACACTTGAAGATATGCGTGAAGATTTGCTTTCTCAAATCGAAACACGCTACTGCCCAGTTGCAACAAAAATCATTTTTGAAAACCAAGATTTATACAACGAAATGCATGATATATTAAATAACTTTAGGTACGAAGTATATCAATCTTGCTTTATTGCGGGGGATTTATCTAAATCTCAAATGCCACATATTTATAGATAAAAAAACACTATTTAAAGTTTAGTCGAACTTTAAATAGTGTTTTTTATTTTGACAATACACGTTTAATACTAAGTGTGTATTTTGTGTAATTTATACTTGTTGTAATTTATCTAACAGTTGCAATTTCATACTCAAATTTATATTCTTCTTGCAAAGCTTTAACGCCAGGCTCGCAAGCTTCAATAAATTCTGGGTGGTAGATGCTTTCGCCATTATGTGATTTTTTAAATTCGTCCATAATGCCTTCTAGTTTTGCCAAGCCTTCGTTTACAGTTACTTCTGGCATATCATCAGGAAATTTAATGTGGAATTCACGGTGTGTAGGTATACGAGCTTTCATAATATTTCTCCTTGTTTTGTGTTGTTGTAATTATTAAATAATCGCTATAAAGCAAATTATAATAAACTTGTTGTATATTTGTGTTTAAAAAAACTGTTTGTTTAAAATGCTGTTTATCTAAATGTATAATTATTCTGCGTTTTTTCTTTACTTTGCTTAAAAAAATGCGAAAAATCTACAAATAAATAAACGATTAAATTATGCTTTTATTATTTATAAATTATAGCTTAAAAATAGCTTTTGCTGTTTGTGTCGTGGTTTCAAAAACCTCTTTTGATGAAAGGTTTTTAACCTCGGCAATTTTTTCGCCTATATAAGATATCAAAGCAGAATCATTACGCTTACCTCTAAAAGGTTCTGGCGTTAGGTAGGGGCAATCAGTTTCAAGTACAATTGTTTCAAGTGGCAGGGCCTCTATTGCCTCTCTTGTTTTGCGTGCGTTTTTAAAAGTGCATGTGCCACCAAAACCTAAAAGCATACCTTGTTTGGCAAGCCATATTGCGTCCTCAGCACTGCCAGAGTAACAATGTAAAATGCCTTTTGGCTTATATTTTTTTAAAGGGGCATAGGTGTCTGCATGTGCCTCTCTATCATGTACAATGCGCGGTTTGTCCATCTCGATTGCCATTTTAACATGCGCCTCAAACATT
>CAYJJL010000124.1:0-6689 GCA_964370455.1 uncultured Faecalibacterium sp. | reverse complement strand
AACACAGCTGCCGCAATAGATGAGCTGTATCTATTTTTAACAAATATAACTGCAATCGAGTACATTCGCAATTTTATGAAGCGAGTTCGCAAGAAAGAATCGTCTGTGATACTGGCAAGCCAAAACCTTGAAGACTTTGCCATTCAAGGAATTGCAGAGCTGACAAAACCATTATTCTCTATACCGACACATCAATTTTTATTCAATGCTGGAACAATAGATGCTAAATTTTACACCGATACTTTACAACTTGAACAAAGCGAATATAACCTAATTAAATTCCCACAGCGTGGTGTTTGCCTTTTTAAATGTGGTAACGAGCGCTACAACTTAATGGTACACGCACCTAAATACAAAGAAGATTTGTTTGGCAAAGGTGGTGGTAGATAAGTGGATTTAAGAGAGCAGTTATTTGGCATTGAGATAGAAATGACAGGTATAACAAGAGAAAAAGCAGCTGAAGTAATAAGCGAATATTTTGGCACACAATCTAGATATGTAGGAACATATTATAACACTTATGAGGCTAAGGATAATGAAAACCGCATTTGGAAATTAACCTATGATGGCAGTATTCATTGCCAAAAGAAAATTAACGGCAGAAAAACAACAGCAGATAGAGATTATTCCACAGAATTAGTAAGCCCTATATTAAAATATAAAGACCTAGAAACAGTGCAAGAGATAATCAGAAAATTGCGTGAAAACGGAGCTTTCCCCAATACATCTTGTGGTATACACATACATGTTAATGCGCATTTTTTTGATACTAAAAGGCTCAGAAATCTTGTTAATATAGTATCTGCCAAAGAGGATATTATTTATAAAGCTTTACAAGTAGATACAACACGTGAACAACGCTATTGTCAAAAAACTGATACTAATTTCCTTGAAAAGTTAAACCACAATAAACCTCGCACCATGGAAGAGTTCAAAGCAATTTGGTATAACGGCGATGATGGCAGTGGCGAGCATTACCACCGCAGTAGATATAGATGTTTAAATTTACATTCTGTGTTTCAAAAAGGAACAATAGAATTTAGGGCATTTAATTCGTTTGAAAATGCAGATAAAATGTTTTTCCATGCAGGTAAAATAAAAGCATATATACAGTTTTGCTTGGCAATAACTGCACAGGCATATAACCAAAATTCTGCTAGAGTAACACGCACACAATCTACCAATGAGAAATACACTTTCAGAGTTTGGCTCTTACGCCTTGGAATGATTGGCGATGAATTTAAAACCGTACGTACACATTTACTAAACCATTTAACTGGAAACATAGCATGGAAAGACCCACAGCAAGCCGAAAAACAAAAAGAAAGACTAATGGCAAAAAAGGCACTTGAACTTGAAAAAGCACAAAGTTTAGTTATAACTGAAGAAACAGACAGCGAAAACATGCCATGCTCAAGCGAGCAAGAGCAAGAAGAAGCGTATAGCTTTGTAATGTCTATGTAGGAGAGGAAAATTAATATGAAAAACAACATTATTGAAAACAAAAAATATATAGCCTATGGTAGCAACTTAAATTTAAGACAAATGCAATACCGCTGCCCTACTGCAAAAGTTATAGGCACTGCAATTGTAGAGGATTATGAGCTCGTGTTCAAAGGCACTAAATCTGGTTGGTATGCAACTATTGAACCGTGTCAAGGCATGCAAGTTCCTGTTTTGATATGGGAAACAACTGCAATAGATGAACAAGCTCTAGATATATACGAGGGCTATCCTGAATCTTATGGCAAGGAAAATATGCAAGTGGAACTTAATGGCGAAACCATAACTGCATACGTGTACACCATGCCAGAAACATATAAATATGGGATGCCAACACAGAGATATATAGATGTAATTTTAGAAGGCTATGAAACAGCTGGCTTTGACAGTGATATTTTATATAACGCAATAGAAAACACAAAGCAAAAAATGGAAGAAGAACCTCAACAAAATTTTGAAATGAGGTGGTAGAGGTGCCAGCTGTATCAGTTACTTATCTTGTAAAAGCCGCAATAACATTATTATTTAACGAAAAAACTCGCAAAGAAGTTGGCTGGATAATAGCAGCAATACTATCGCCATTAATTGTATTGTTTGCACTGCTTTTTGCAATGCTCACAGATGGAGCAGAGCACAACAACAATGCTGTTGCTTTAGTTTTTAGTAATGCACCAATAGGAAATGTGCCCAGCGATTACAGGCAAAGTATAGAAAACATGCGTGAGAGTTTTTCTGTGATTGGCACTATTATAAACGAAGTAAATACCGAAACCGAAGAAACAAGCCTTGACGATATAAGAGTCAAGGCTATTTTTTATGCCTTGTTTTACAGTGAAGTTTCACCACAAAACATAAACCATTCTGATTTTGTAAGCTGTTTTTACTATACGGAAGAAAGGACAAAAACAGAAACTGCAATAGATGAATACGGCGTAGAATACACCTACGAGGTGACATACACTGTAAACATTATACATTCTGATTTGCTTGTAGTGTATCAAAATATCTCACAAGTATGCGGTAAGAAAGCAACAAATGAAGATATGGTAAATGCTAATGAAATTTATATAATGCAAAAACACGGAGATGTTATAGAGTTGCCAAGTGACGTGCCCTTTGTAGGCATAGATGGTTTTGTTGAACCAATTACAAACTGGCAAACCGCCGTAAGCAGCGAATATGGAATGAGATACCACCCAACAAGTGGCGAATTTACCATGCATTATGGCATAGATTTTGCAAAACCTCAAGGCACACCAATATTTGCAGTGTTAGATGGAACAGTTACTGTTGCAACATATAGTGATAGTTTTGGCTATTACATTAGGGTTAATCATGGAGGTGGCTTTGAAACCATATACGCACATTGCTCAAAATTATTGGTGAGTGCAGGTGAAACAGTAGCTGCTGGAGATAAAATTGCACTAGTTGGCACAACTGGCGACAGCACTGGTAATCATCTGCATTTCGAAACAATATTTAATGGCGAAAAGATAAACCCGCGAGCATATTTGCCAATAACATAAGGAGAAAGAATGAAACAAGAAAAAATGAAAATACTAAAAATCGAAATAGGCAAAGCGCCGTTTATTAAAGAAATCACAAACGAATTATCTGCACTACAAGCAGAAATTGGCGGTCTTATTCAACCTCTTGAACTTGGAGCAAACTGCATTGCTATTATAAACGAAGAGGGCAAGCTAAACGGTAGCAGCCCAAACAGATGGCTCGCAGATAGCGATATTATCTGCGGAGATTTTTTTATTTGTGGTGATGATGGTGAGGATTTTAAATCTTTAAATGATACGCAGATTGAAATATGCATGAATTATTTTAAAGACATACCAACTTTTACCGGTAACGAACCAGAACTCGAACCGCAAACATTTGTAATTGGTTTTGATTTTTGAGAATTAAAATGATTAATGAAATTTCATTGCAACAAAAACAAGATACAAATTTTGAAATGAAAATGTAATTTTAAAAGCACACCTTAGGGTGTGTTTTTTTATGTTAAAAAGGGAGAAAAATATGAAAATGACAAATTTAACCATAAGTTTTGAAACGGAAAAACTAGATGCATTAAACTTTTATATTGCCAAAAAGGATGTTGATTTACAAAATGAATTATCCGAAACGATACAAAAATTATATGAAAAGCACGTTCCACAGCCTACTCGCGAATATATTGAGGATAAGTTATCACGAGAGCAAAAACTGCCCAAGGCAAAGAAGAAAGAACCAAGTAAAAATGCTGAAAACACAACGTAGGCTAAGAGCTAAAAAAGGCCTCGCTGGGTGCTTGTTTCAGAGAATTTTAAGCCTGTGTTGCGTTTTATAACACGTAGCAAGGCTACACTACCACTGCTGTTTATAAAGCGAAATTGAGCGAATTTGAAGAGCTTAAAACAGCTTAACATATACCTGAGGTTAACCACGCATGTTGGATAATCTTAGGTATTATTTTTTAGCAGGAGAAAGACAGGTGGTCAAAGCCCTCCTGTCAACCACATCGGACGGCAGTGCCGACCGAAAAAAACGAGGAGTTAAGCCGTTTTTTAAAGGTTGCATAAAAAAACTTCTAGGTGGTCGGATTTGGGTGTTTGTGACACCTAGGTGGTCGAAATCTGAAAAAACATCGTGTTCAAAAGAAATTATAGATGGTCGGCAAGATGGTTTAGCATTTAAATGGAGGAAACATGGAACTAAAAAAGCGAACAGCGATATGGTTATACCCTGAAACATTCAACAAAATAGACGAAGTAATAGAACTAGACAACTTCAAAAACCGCAGTGAGTTTATAGAAAAAGCTATTGATTTTTATTATGGATATCTAAACTCAAAAGATAGTACATCTTTTTTGGCTGAAAATTTGCAAACAGTTTTAAAAGGCACTATGCAAACCACAGAAAACAGAATGGCAAATAACCTTTTTAGGCTCACAGTTGAAATGAGTATGATGATGTATATTTTGGCTGAGGGTTTAGAAGTGAGTGAAGAAAGCCTTAAAGTTTTGCGAGCAAGGTGCATCAAACAAATTAAATCTACCAAGGGTAAAATCAATTTTGAAAATATCATTGAGGAAACAAGCTAATGACAAGATTAATTATTAAAAATGGCTATCTTAGAAATTCTCAAAAATTGAATTCACATAAAGCGCATCTCATAAAATATATTGCAACACGTGATGGCGTTGAGTTTTCAACCGTGAAAAATAAAAAAGAAAGTAAAAACCAAAGCAAGCTTATAGCGGAGATTATAAAAGATTTTCCAGTATCGAAGTTAAGTTTTGAGTATGCTGATTATAAAAACAATCCAACGGCTGAAAATGCATCTGATTTTATTTCAGTAACACTGGAACAACACCTTGATAAAATTGGCGACAGAAAAAGATATCTTGATTATATTTCTAACCGCCCACGAGTTGAAAAAATATCTACTCATGGGCTTTTCAATGGAACGGAAAAAGAAATAGTTTTATCACAAGTAGCGAAAGAAATTTCAGAACATAGTGGTAATATTTGGACACCTATCATATCACTTCACAGAGAAGACGCTCATGCAACTGGATATGAAAACGCTCACGAGTGGCAAGCTCTGCTTTCTGAAAAGGCATTAAAGATTGCAGAATGTTTAAAGATACATCCCGACAACTTCCGTTGGTATGGTGCTTTCCATAATGAGAGCCATCACCCTCATGTGCATATGATTTGTTATAGTGTAAATCCAAACGAGGGGTATCTTACAAAGCAAGGTATTGAAAAAATGAAGTCAGCACTTCAAACGGAAATTTTCAAGGCTGAACTTGCGCCACTCTATGCCGAAAAAATAAAGCAAAGAGATGAACTTAAAAAAGAAGTTCAAAAATCATTTGTGGAACTAAAATTGAAATTACAAACTGCAAACTATACTAACCCACAACTGGAAGATTTAATTTTACAATTAAGTGAAAAACTTAAAACACACAAAGGCAAAAAACAGTTTGGATATTTACAGCCGAACACGAAAAATATTGTAAATGCAATTGTAGATGAACTTGCGAAAGAGCCAAATATCAAAGAAGCATATGATTTGTGGCAAGATTTACAAGAAGAAATTTATCATGGATATAAGGACACTCTACCGCCACGCTTGAAATTATCACAGCAAAAAGAATTTAAATCTATTAAAAACATGATAATCAATGAAGTGATGAAATTAGATTTCACTGAAAACACGCTGCAAAAAGAAGTTCAAAATAACATTAAAATAGGTTTTACTATTGCTAATTTGTTGAAATCTCTATCAAAGGTTTTTAAGGAAAACAAACCACGAGATACAACAACATCTAATCAAAAAATAGATAGCAAGGCAATGCGTAAACTTCGTGAGCTTAAAGCAAGCAAAGGGCAAAAACATACTGGTGAAGATTTAGAAAACACTTACATGCAAACGATGTAAATTGAAAGGGTGAAATAATGAAACATAACAACAAATTTAATGGCAAGGTTAAAAACAATACATCTAAGCAAAAAAATCAAATCCAAAAACGAATAGCTTTTCACAGAAAAATAGGTTCGAAAAAAACGGCACGAAATTAAGTTAAAAAGGAGATTTACATGATTACATTCAACTCAAACAAAAAAAGTAACTACATCTATTTTACAGATGAGCAAAAGGAAAAAGCAAACAATGTCGACCTAGAAGATTTCTTGAGATCAAAAGGAGAACAGTTTGAACGCTCTGGCAAAGATATGCGTTTAAAATCTGACCATAGCATTACAATACGTGGTAACACTTGGTATGATCACTCTAGCGAAACTGGTGGATATTCAATTGACTTTGTGAAAATGTATTACGGCTTTGATTTTCCATCGGCTGTAAATGAATTACTTGGCGGCACAAACTCAGCCTATAAAACTTATGATAAAATTGAAGAAGCGCCGAAAGATTTTGTGTTGCCATTAAAAAATCAAAACAACAACAAAGCTTTTGCGTACATGACAAAGCACCGATGCATTGAAACATCGGTGCTGAATTTTTTTATTAAGCGCAATTTAATTTATGAGAGCAAAGAAGTATTTAATGGCAAGGTATATAACAATGCTGTTTTTGTTGGCCTAGATAATACCGGCCTTCCAAAACATGCGCATAAGCATAGCATTTTTTCACAAGGTAAAAGGTTTGTTCAGAACATTGAGGGCAG
>CAYJJL010000123.1:0-6734 GCA_964370455.1 uncultured Faecalibacterium sp. | reverse complement strand
AACCACAAATAAACCAAGGCTTGTTTATTCGCCAAATTAAAACCACATAACTACGCACTTTAATTGTTGCAAGGTGTGCCATTATAGCATTTGTAAATTCTGCGCAAAATCAACAATAGTAATAATTAACAAGTAAAATATTAAATTAATAGTCAAAACCGCAAAATTTCAAAAACGCTGTTATTTTACTTGACAGTGCAAGGCTATTTTGTTATAATAAAAAATGCTAATATAGATTAGCTAAAATGTGAAAGGGAGTAATTAGCATGGCGAAAAATAAGAAACAAAATCATAGTTTTTTACATAGCCGTGGTATTTCTTTTTATATTATATATTTTTAGTTTTTACACTTCCTATTTTTTATAGGGAGTGTTTTTTTGGGAATTTTTTGTCACAGATAAAAGGAGAGTTGTTATGTTAAAAGGTAGAAATTTGCTTGAACCTATGGATTTTACACTAGAGGAAATGGATAAAATTTTTGCTCTAGCTGATAAAATCATCGAAAATCCAGCTGCGTATGCACATACATGTGATGGTAAATTGCTTGCTACTCTTTTTTATGAGCCAAGCACACGCACACGTTTTAGTTTTGAGGCGGCTATGCTACGCCTTGGTGGTCAAGTAATAGGTTTCTCTGAGCCAAACTCAAGCTCAGCATCAAAAGGCGAAAGTATTGCAGATACAATACGCACAGTTGCTTGCTACAGCGATATAGCTGTTATGCGCCACCCTAAAGAAGGCGCACCAAAAGTTGCAGCATGGAGCACAGATATGCCTATAATCAATGCTGGCGATGGCGGTCACCAGCACCCAACTCAAACTTTAACTGATTTATTAACAATACACCGTGAGAAAAAACGCTTTACAAACTTAACAGTAGGCCTTTGCGGCGATTTAAAATTTGGCCGTACAGTGCACTCATTAATAAAAGCGCTTTCTCGCTACGAAAACGTAAAATTTGTGCTTATCGCACCAGAAGAGCTACGCATACCAGAGTACGTACGCAAAGAAGTGCTTATTAAAAATAACATACCATTTGTTGAAGTTGAAAGCATGAACGAAGTTTTAGGTGATTTAGATATGCTTTACATGACACGTGTTCAAAGAGAGCGCTTTTTCAACGAGGAAGATTATGTGCGTTTAAAAGATACATATATATTAGATGCTGCAAAAATGGAATTAGCTAAAAAAGACATGATGGTTTTACACCCACTGCCACGTGTAAACGAAATTGCAGCCGAAGTTGATAGCGACCCACGCGCATTATACTTTAAGCAAGCAAAATACGGCATGTATGCACGCATGGCTTTAATTATGTGCCTACTTGGCGTTGACGAAATATAAGTTTAAAAAGGAGATAAATTATGGTTATTAATAGCATTGAAACAGGTATAGTTATAGACCACCTAGCAGCGGGCAATGGTTCTAAAATTTTAAAATACCTAAATATAGATGACGAAAAACACACCGTAGCTTTTTTGATGAATGCAACTAGCAAAAGGCACGGTCGCAAAGATGTTTTAAAAATTACAAACGCTAAAACCGAAGAAATTAACCTTGCAGTTTTAGGTTTAATTGACCCAGATTGTACAGTTAACGTTATTAGAAACCACGAAATAGTGGAAAAAATACAACCAATTATACCTGGGATAGTAGAGGACGTAATTTGTTGTAACAACCCACGTTGCATTACCTCTATTGAGCCAAATGTGCGCCAAATTTTCCACCTAATTAATGCTGAAAAACGTGAATACCGCTGCGAATATTGTGATGATATTGTAAACATGAAAAAAAGCAATATTAAAGAAATATTAAAAAGAAAATTAGGCTAATTAAAACAAACAAAGTGGTAATGCGTGTACCCCCTCGCATTGCCACTTTTTTGTATTGCTATATTACAAAAAAAGTATTGCATTTTTATTCAAAACATTGTATAATTATGCATATTCAATGTATTGTTATAGGGGGATTAAAATGACAACAGTTTTTATAGATGGTAGCCACGGCACAACAGGTTTAAAAATTAAAAATCGTCTTGAGGGCATTGCGGAATATCAAGTTATTGAGTGCTCTTTTGAGGAGCGCAAAGTGCTAGAAAAACGCATAGCATTAGCAAATAGTGCAGATGTAACTATTTTGTGCTTGCCTGATGCTGCCGCACTTGAAATTATGCCTCACTTAACTGGCACGGTTATAGATACCTCCACAGCACATCGCACTAACGATGATTTTGCCTATGGTTTTGCTGAAATTGGCTTTAGAGAAAAAATAAAGGCAAGCTCAAAAATTGCAAACCCAGGTTGCCACGTAACAGGGTATCTTTCCATCGTTTGCCCTTTAAAAAATGTACTTTCAGCAGAGCTTACACTCACTTGCAACTCTATAACAGGTTATAGCGGTGGTGGTAATGCCATGATAGCCTATTACCAAAACCCAGAGCGTGAAGCACATCTTGCTTACCCTCGACAATATGGTTTAAACTTAACGCATAAACATTTAAAAGAGATGAAAAAGTTTTCATCCTTGCAAAATGCGCCAGTGTTTTCACCTATTGTTGCTGATTTTTATTCAGGCATGGCTGTTTCTGTACCGCTTGCACTAGCAAATACAGGCTGTACTGCGCAGGATATAGTTAATATTTATAAAGAATTTTACAAAGGCGAGGCACTTATAAATGTGCATGAGCTAAACAGCCACCCTGCAATAACAGGTGGTTTTATGAACCCAGCGTATAAATCAAACTTAGATAACCTTGATATTGTTGTTTGCGGTAATGATGAGCAAATTGTTATATTTGCGCTTTTTGATAATTTAGGCAAAGGGGCATCTGGCAGTGCTATACAATGCTTAAATATAAAAGCCGGCAACGATGAAGCACTAGGTTTAAAATTATGATTTTTTAAAAAATTTGTTTTTGTAATTTGTGCAAAAAAAGCTAAAATTTCAAACAAATATAATATTAATAATATTGCGGTTATATTTAAAAGGTTAAAAAAGAAAGGGATAGTTCCATGAAAATTTCAGGCGGCGTTACAGCGCCAAAAGGTTTTAAAGCAGGTGGTGTGCATTGTGGCATACGCAAAAACACCTCAAAGTTAGATTTAGCCGTTATCGCTAGCGATACTTTATGTTCAGCGGCGGCAGTGTACACACAAAACAAAGTTTACGGCGCGCCCCTAGCTGTGACAAAAGCAAACCTTGCAAACGGTACAGCAAAACTAATAATTTGCAATAGTGGCAACGCAAACACATGTAACGCAGACGGCATTGAAATTGCTGAAAAAATGTGCGAGCTTTGAGCAGAGATGTTTAATGTGGATGCTAAAGATATATTAGTTGCAAGCACAGGTGTTATTGGCCAACGTTTAGATGTTAGCAAAATTTCCGAGGGTATTAATAACATAAACCTAATTGAAAACGGCAGTGAGCAAGCACGCATTGCAATAATGACAACAGACCTTGTGCACAAGGAATGTGCAGTACAATTTGAGCTAGGTGGCAAAACATGTACAATAGGCACAATTGCAAAAGGGTCTGGCATGATACAACCAAACATGGCAACCATGCTAGGGTTTATTACAACCGACGTTGCAATTACACCACAAATGTTAGATAAAGCTTTACGTTTAAGCGTAAACAATAGCTTCAACATGTTTATTGTAGATGGCGATACCTCAACAAATGACATGGTTGCTATTTTAGCAAACGGTGAGGCACAAAACGAACTTATAGATAGCGAAAACGCTGATTTTGATATTTTTGTAAAAGAGCTATGTGCCATTAACGAAGAAATGGCAAAAAAGATTGCTAAAGACGGCGAGGGTGCAACAAAACTATTAACTGTACAAGTAAAAGGTGCAGTTACAGAGGCAGATGCAAAAAAACTTGCAAAAAGCGTTGTAAACTCCAGCCTTGTAAAAACTGCAATGTTTGGTTGTGATGCAAACTGGGGGCGCATTTTATGCGCTTTAGGTTATGCTGGTGCAGAGTTTGAACCAAGCAAAACAAATGTTTCGTTCGTAAGCAATAACGGCGAAATATCAGTATGCGAAAATGGCGCAGGTGTAGATTTTTCAGAAGAAAAAGCACTTGAAATTTTAAAAGCAGATGAAATTATAATAAATGTTAAACTAGCTGATGGCACAGCAAACGCAACAGCCTTTGGTTGCGATTTAACTTACGAATATGTAAAAATTAATGGCGATTATAGAACATAAATTTAATTGACGATAACACAAAAAAGGGAGTAGCAATTTTTTGCTACTCCCCTTTAGGTTTATTTTACTTTTTTAGTATAATTGCCTCGTATGCTCGTAATTCATAATTTTCATTAAGATTAACTTTATCATAGTTTGAAATTATCACTTCACCTAAATATTTTGTAGGTATAGTAATATTTTTGTTTTCAGCTGAAAAATTACAAATTACTAAGTATTCTTCACTACCTAAAACACGTTCATATGCAAAAACTTTATCAGCAATATCTTTGCATATAAAATCACCATATATTAAAGTTTCGTTTGCTTTTCTTGCACAAATCATTTCTTTATAGTAATTTAACACAGAATTTTTGCGAGAAATTTGTTCCTGAGCATTGATTTCTGTGTAGTTTGGTATTACTTTTATCCATGGCGTACCAGTTGTAAAACCAGCGTTTTCGCTAGCATCCCAGTGCATGGGTGTTCTGGCGTTATCCCTAGAGCGCAACTTTAGGCACTCCATCATTTCTTCTTTTGTTATTGAGCCATTTTGAGTGTACTGGTTGTAATATTGGATAGTTTCGATATCTTTGTAATCTTCAATTTTATCAAAATATGCATTAGTCATGCCTAGCTCTTCGCCTTGGTATACATAAGGTGTGCCACTGAGAGATAAATTAAAAGTAGCTAACATTTTAGCACAAATTTCACGGTATTCAGGGCTATCATCACCAAAACGTGATAGGCTACGTGGCTGGTCGTGGTTGCCTAAATATACGCTGTTCCACGCTTTGCCTTTAAGCTCAGTTTGCCATTTGCATGTAACTTTTTTAAACTCGTCAAAATCATAACGCTTTGTTGTAAATTTGCCTAGTTTACCATCACCAATTTTAATATGCTCAAATTGGAAAACCATGTTTAGCTCAGAATTATCGGCATTTGCATATTTTTTTGCTTGCTCAATTGTAACACCTGCTGTTTCACCAACAGTCATTAAATCGTACTTAGATAAAACTTCTCTGTTCATCTCTTGCAAGTATTCATGCACTTTAGGTCCGCTAACGCAATATTCGTAACAATTGCCATATGTGCCACTGCCTAAAATATTAGCATCAGCATAACCAGCTTTGGATATTAAACTTATAACATCCATGCGGAAACCGTCAACGCCCATTTCACACCAGCTAGTCATCATATCATAAACTTCTTTGCGTAGGGCTTTGCTTTCCCAGTTTAAATCAGGTTGCTTTTTTGTAAATAAGTGCAAGTAATACATGCCAGTTTGCTCATCAAGTTGCCATGCAGAGCCACCAAAAATACTACCCCAGTTGTTTGGTTCTTTGCCGTCTTTACCGTCTTTCCAAATATAGTAATCACGGTAAGGGTTATCCTTGGATTTTCGGCTTTCCACAAACCAATTATGTTCATCGGATGAATGATTTACGACTAAATCCATTAAAACTTTAATATTCCGCTCATGAGCCTGTTTTAATAGTTCTTTGTAATCGTTTAAATCGCCGTATATATTATTAATATCTCTATAATCTGAAATATCATAGCCATTATCATCAAGTGGAGATGTTAGCATGGGTGATATCCATAAAACATCAACACCAAGCTCTTTTAAATAATCTAATTTTTTGATTATACCTTTGATATCGCCTATGCCATCGCCATTTGTATCATAAAAACTTTGTGGATATATTTGGTAAACAACACTTTCTTTCCACCATGCTTTATTCATTAGTGAGCTACTCCTTTTAAATATTATTTTGTTATTATAGTATTATTTATAAATTAAAGTTTGAAATGGTTTTAATATGATTTTATCACCACTATAATTTACATCAGCATAATTAGATAACAAAATTTCGTTGATATTACCACTTACTTGCATTTCGTTTTCAGTGAAATTATTATAAACAAAAACTTCTTTGCCACGTTTATAAGCAATTAAACCTTTAATGTCCTCGTGTAGAGTTTCAAAGTTACCATATGCAAAAAGCTCATTATATTTTCTGCGCAGGGCTATCATTTTTTTATAATAATTTAAAACGGATTTTTCATTTTTTAGCTGTGCCTCAACGTTAATCTCGCAGTAATTATTGTTAACATCAAACCACGCCTCACCAGTTGTAAAACCAGCGTTTTTTGTGTTGTTCCACTGCATGGGTGTTCGGGAGTGCTCTCTGCTTGTTAAGTTAACTAGCCTTAGTGCTTCTTGCGGCGTTTTGCCAAGGTTAAGCATTTCTTCATAGTTTCTAAAAGTTGTGGGGTCGGCAAATTCATCAATGCTATTTTTCACAAAATTGGTCAAACCTACTTCTTGCCCTTGATATAAAAACGGAATTCCACGCATAAAAAAGTTTATTGTGCCGACCAAAGTTTTGCTATAAAAACTTTGATACTCTTTAGGTACTAAACGCTCAATACTACGGCAAATATCATGGTTTTCCATAACGTTTGCAACAGTTGTTTGTGGTTTTATATTGCATTGCACATCTTGCCCCTCAAGTAGAGTAGCAAGACTTTTCC
>CAYJJL010000122.1:0-6741 GCA_964370455.1 uncultured Faecalibacterium sp. | reverse complement strand
ATAATATAATTGTTAGTATCAAAACATAAATAACAGCAACTACTAAAATTGAAATTTTAACTGTTTTTTTGTTTTTCATCATATCACCCTATTCTTTTAGTCATTTTTTGAAGCAAAACAGATAAAAAATGTGAAAAATCTATATTTAAAGGAGGTTTTATATATGTCTGAAAAAATTTCTAATAACTTACGTATAGATACCTCTATACAATACTTAAAAGGTGTAGGCCCAGCACGTGCCAAACTGTTTGAAAAGCTTGGTATTT
The DNA here is from genome assembly GCA_964370455.1 of uncultured Faecalibacterium sp. Lineage (GTDB taxonomy): Bacteria > Bacillota > Clostridia > Oscillospirales > Ruminococcaceae > Faecalibacterium. Next base: position 6,475 of record CAYJJL010000122.1, on the reverse strand, counting down.
TTACCCTTGGGGATTTACTTTGCCATTATCCACGCAAATATATAGATTATAGCTCACCCTACGACATTGCTAATGCACCGTATGACGTACATTGTGTTATTAAAGCCAGTGTTTTTTCTAAAACCGCTACAAGGCGTTTACCTGGTGGTAAAACCATGAATAAAGCCATAGCTCATGACGAAAGCGGATCTTTAGATTTAACATGGTTTCAAAACCCTTATGCAATACAAAAGCTAGAAATTGGCGAAAGTTACTATTTTGAGGGCCAAGCAACTGGCACTTTATCACGCAGACAAATGATAAACCCAATTGTGCGCACAGAGGAGCAAGTTTGCGACACTCCCTTTTTAGCTATTTATCCACAAACCGACGGTTTATCGAGCGGAATTATCGCAAAATGCATAGCACAATTACTTGAACACGCTCACCTAATACCTGAACCCCTACCAGAAGAAATGCTGCAAAAATATCGCATGCCCTCAAAGGCTGAGGCCGTGCGCATGATACATCGCCCAAAATGTGATGAAGATGTTAACTCCGCTAGGCGTCGTTTAATTTACGAAGAACTTTTTATTTTGCAGCTTGGTATTGGTCAATTAAAGTACTCGCACGCTAAAACCACTGGTGCGCCTATGCAAAATTTGTCAATCGAAGCTTTTTGGCAAAACTTACCCTTTGCACCAACTGGTGCGCAAAGCCGTGCCACCACTGAAATTTTTGAAGAAATGACAAGCGAAACTGCCATGAACCGCCTTTTACAAGGTGATGTAGGCAGTGGCAAAACTTTAGTTGCTGCCGCCGCAATAGCACTAGCACAACAAAACCGCTACCAAAGCGCTTTGCTTGCCCCTACTGAAATTTTAGCCGCACAACATGCAGATGGCCTAGCAGATATGCTTGCGCCTTTAGGCGTACGTGTTGCACTGTTTACAGGTGGGTTAAAAGCCGCTGAAAAAAGAACAGTACGAGAGGCTGTAGCAAAGGGTGAGGTTGATTTATTAATAGGCACACACGCTATTTTAAGCGATAACATAGAGTTTCCTCGTTTGGGGCTTGCTATTATTGATGAACAACACCGTTTTGGTGTGCGCCAACGTGGTTTGCTTGCACAAAAAGGTGTCGCACCACATTTATTAGTTATGAGTGCAACACCAATACCACGCACTCTAGGCTTGTTACTTTATGGCGATTTAAATATTTCGATTTTAGACGAGCTACCTCCTGGGCGCAAAACTATTAAAACACGTTTTATTAACGGCAAACGCCGAGATGATTTATATGGTTTTTTGCGCAAAGAAATATCCAAAGGCCACCAAGTGTATATCGTGTGTCCAGCTATCGAGGAAACAGCCGATAGCACGCTAAAAGTTGTTAAAACTTACTATGATGATATTGCTAGTGTTTATTTGCCAGATTGCGCAATAGGCCTAATGCATGGCAAATTAAAAGCTAAAGAAAAAACTGCTGTAATGGCTGATTTTACATCTGGCAAGTTAAATGTTTTACTTTCTACAACTGTAATAGAAGTTGGCGTTAACGTGCCCAATGCCACTGTTATGGTCATCGAAAATGCCGAGAGATACGGACTTTCTGCCCTGCATCAGTTGCGTGGACGTGTTGGGCGTGGCGCAGCAGAGAGCTGGTGCTTTTTAATCAGCGATAGTTCCAGCGAAAAATCTGGCGAAAGGCTGAAATTTTTATCCAGCACTACTGATGGCTTTGCCGTTGCACAATACGACCTTGAAACACGTGGCCCTGGCGATTTTTTTGGCAACAGACAGCATGGCTTACCAGCCTTGCAAATTGCCGATTTAATGCAAGATACACGCACATTACACGCCGCCCAAAGCGAGGCTACTGCTCTGCTCGCCACTGACCCCACACTTAAAAGAGCTGAGCATACCTTACTTTATGACATGGTACAAAAAATGTTTACAGATAACGGCGCAATGAACTAAGCCACATTTAACAACCTTTTATATTATAAAAGAAAACAGCGTTGTTTCCTGTATGAAAACACGCTGTTTTGGCTATAATTAAAAAACAAATTATTATTAATCTTTAAGCGGTATTATGTCTAAAAAAACACATGAAGCTTTAGTTGAAAGTGCAAGATCTTTATGATAACGCCCAAAAAACCATTTTTTATACTTGGTTTTTAAAATAATCTTATCTAAAAAGCGGTGTAGCTCATTTTCTTCGCTATGTTTTAATACGTTAAAGTTCAATAGTTTGCTTGGTGCATCATGGGTTAAAATATAATCTACCTCAAAATTCACTCTTTTTAAATTTTCAACACAAGCTATCATATCTTCATGGCTTGGCATTTCAGCCGCCCACCAGTTAACACCAATCTCTCTATCTTCAATGTCTTCGCTTTCGCCACCGCCAAAACAAAGTATTTTTTTACCCTCTATTTCCAAAATACTACCACGGCAAACATGGTAAACAAAGCCAGCTATATTTTGCACCTTTGCACCAAAAATTTCAGTGTATGGATATTTAGCAAGCAAATCAAAATTATCGTGCGTACCATCAATAAACAAAATATTAAACTTACGTTTTGCAAGCCATTTAAGGTTTTTCTTTTCTTGCTCGCTTTCATCCCACAAAAAACCAAAATCGCCCAAAACAATCAAAGTATCCTTTTTACCTAGTCGGCGCAGCTTTCCTTTGCTAAAACGTGTTATGTCGCCGTGTAAATCACCTGTGATATAAACCATATATTCTCCCCTATTTTATTTTACTTCCCCAAAAACAATTATTTTTGTGCAATCGTACAAAAAAACTATAGCTTTATTAAGCACCTTTTAAATTTCACAATTTACTGGTATACTATATCTATCCTATTTTATCGTGTTTTTAAGGAAATGTCTATATGAAAAAAATTTTTACTTTATTTTTAATATTAATTTTAACTTTTACTACGCTTGCACCTACTACTCTAGCCATAGGGTACGACCCTTCTGCAACGTATAATGTGCAAGCTCAAAGCGCATATATAGTAAAACTTGATACTAATATCATTGTTTATGAAAAAGATAGCAACTTACAGTTTCAAGCAAAAAGCTTAACAATGCTTATGAATGTTGCGCTTATTTTAAGCCAATACGAGGATAGCCTTGACAGCACAATGATAACCATGCCAAGCGCTATTTCTGATTATGTTTACGGCACTATCTCAGCTGATATACGTGCTGGCGAAACAGTAACTTTGCGCCAAATGCTTTATGCTATGTTACTGCATGGTGGTAACGATGCCGCACAAGGCACAGCCTATGTGCTTTCTGAAAATGATTTAACTGGTTGGGTTGCCCAAATGAATAGCCTCAGCGCTGAAATTGGTGCAGTTAACAGCACATGGACAGACGCCTGTGGCATAGACGCAGGCAATGTTACAACTGCGGTAGATATGTATTTAATTTTGCGTTATTTGCTTGAATACGATGCCTTTGTAGAGGTTATGGGCACATATACCTTTGAAATGCCAGCTAATACTAAGCATGTTAACTCTTATTTTTTAACTAACCAAAACAAAATGATTAGCCAAAGCCAAGGTGGCTCTTTTTACCGCGAAGCTGTGCAAGGTGCAAAAACTGATGTTTCTGGCTATACTGGCGATAACACCGGCACGCAAAGCTGTGTTAGCTGGAGCGTGCTCAACGGCGAAACATATATATACGCTGTTATGGGTAGCCCTGATAGCGCTGATACCTACGGCTACGCAACACGCCGACCTGCACAATTTGAAACAACACAACTTGTTGATTGGGTACACTCAAACTTTGCAATACAAGCCGCACTCGACCCTGACGAACCATTGTGCGAAGTGCCTGTTAAATATTCCGCTGATACTGAAAACATCAAGCTATACCCTGATAACCAAATTATGACTATACTGCCCTCTTATAGCGATGATAGTGTCACACAAAAAATATACACCCTACCAGAATATGTTGCTGCACCTATTAAACAAGGGGATATTGTAGGGCACGTGACTTTATTGCTTGCTGGTGAAGAAATTGGCTCGGCAAATTTAATTGCAGGGCAAAATGTAGAGCGCAACACGATTTTATACACTTATACCCAGTTGCAAGAATTTTTTGGTGGCTTTTACGTGAAAACTGTGCTTACACTAAGTGCAATTTCACTAGCAATATATTTTATTTGGTATGCACAACACACGATAAAAAATAGACGTTCAAAAAAAATACAAAGGCATTAAAACAAAAGGAGTTTTATCATGCAAAATATCAAGCGTAACTTGACAACGTTAACTGATTTTTATGAAATTACTATGTCTTCTGGTTACTTCAACGAGGGATATCAAGATAAAATAAGTGTATTTGATATGTTTTTCCGCCGTGTGCCTGACGGTGGCGGCTATGCCATCATGGCTGGGCTTGCACAGTTTATAGAGGCTATGCAAAACTTATCCTTTACCGATGAAGACATTGCATATTTGCGCACTGCTGGCGATTTTAGCGAGGATTTTTTAACTTACTTGCTTAACTTTAAATTAAACTGCACTATTTGGGCAATTGAAGAAGGCATGCCTATTTTTCCGCATGAGCCTATAGTTACTGTAAAAGGCCCTAGCATAGAATGCCAACTTATAGAAACACTTTTGCTAGTTACCTTTAACCACCAATGCCTAATAGCCACAAAAGCAAACCGCATAGTTATAGCTGCTGACGGTCGCCCTGTTTTAGAGTTTGGCGCAAGGCGTGCACAAGGTTACGACGGTGCATATTATGGCGCACGTGCCTCATATCTTGCTGGTTGTACCTCAACTAGTTGCCTAATGGCAGCACGTGATTTTGGCATACCACCTAGTGGCACAATGGCACACAGTTGGGTACAAATGTTCCCCACTGAATACGATGCTTTTAAAATTTATGCTAAAAACTACCCTGATTCTTGCGTGCTGTTAGTTGATACATATAACACCATAAAAAAAGGCATACCTAATGCAATACGTGTTTTTGATGAAGTATTAAAACCACTAGGTAAACGCCCAAAAGGCGTGCGTATTGATAGTGGTGATATTGCGTATCTTTCAAAAAAAGCACGTAAAATGCTTGATGCAGCTGGTTATGAGGATTGCCCTATTTGCGCCTCAAACAGCTTAGATGAATACATAGTGCGTGATTTAATTTCGCAAGGCGCTAAAATTGACCTTTTTGGTATAGGCGAAAACATGATTACGGCCAAAAGTGAGCCTGTTTTTGGTGGTGTTTATAAGCTTGCAGCTGTCCAAGAGGACGATGGCACCTACACCCCTAAAATTAAAATTAGCGAAAGCATGGCAAAACTAACTATACCATGCCTTAAAAAAGTTTGGCGCATTTATGACGCTGACGGTAAAGCAATGGCGGATTACATAACCCTAGCCGATGAAGAAGTTGATGCAACAAATGGTATCACTTTGTTTGACCCTGTACAAACATGGAAAGAACGTGAGTATTTAAACTGCACAGCAAAATGTATTTCAACCTTAATTTTTGATGAGGGTAAACTAGTTTATACCTCGCCAAATTTAACAGAAATTAGAGCTTTTTGCCGCAAACAAATAAACACTCTTTGGGATGAATCTACCCGTTTTGAAAACCCACACCGTTACTATGTGGATTTAAGCCAAAAACTTTGGGATACACGCCACAACTTACTAAAACAATTAACTAAGTAAAATAAATTATAACCGCCCGTTTATGTTTAGCATGTACGGGCGGTTAGCTGTTAATTTTTTTTACAAATTTTATTTCGGATAATCTACTTTTAATTAATTATGGAGCTAAATCATGTTTTTATTTGATACTATTGCGCTTTCTATTGGGCTTGCTATGGACGCTAGTTGCGTTAGTGCTGCCAATGTACTTTCATACAGGGTTACAAAACCACGAGCTTTAATGCTTGCTTTATTATTTGCCTTTTTTCAGGCTTTAATGCCTATTATCGGTTATTTTGCCATAGGGCTTTTACCAGAGGCAATTTTAAAATACCACTATGTAGCTGCTTTTGCACTTTTAACATTTTTAGGTTCGAAAGTTATTTACGACGGCTACCAATCTTCCAAAGAAATCAAAACCCAAGACCAAAACCTACACAAAACGCTATGTACAATAAAAAAGATAACACTGCTTATTATGTTTAGCCAAGCTATAACCACAAGCATTGACGCTTTAAGTGCTGGCGTTACTTTGCACTATTTACCTTTGACTGAACTTTTTGAAGCTGTAGCGATTATTTCCAGCATAACATTTGTTATGTGCATAATTTTCCTTAAAATTGGTAACAAAGTAGGCACCACACTAAACAGCAAAGCCGAGTTTTTAGGCGGCGCAATGCTAATTATATTAGGCCTTAAAATTTTGCTCGAACATACTATATTTTAACACTATAAACAAAGTGGTTGCAAGGGAAGTAAATTCTCTTGCAACCACTTTATTTATTTTATCAAAAAATTATTTTATAG
>CAYJJL010000121.1:0-6793 GCA_964370455.1 uncultured Faecalibacterium sp. | reverse complement strand
GCAACGCCAGAGCCAACACCCACAGCTACCCCAGAACCTGATATATTAACAGTGGAAAACAGTAGTGAACTTAAAGAATTATTCAACCACGAAATGGGCGATGTAGTTGAAGATTTTGCTAGTAAATATAAAGGTAAAGTTATACAGTTTGATGGAAATATTGCGTTGTTAAATAACCACGACGGTTACACTACAAGATATGACTTTTTAATTTTGGTAGATGATTTTAGCACTACATCGGCACGTGGGCCGTACTTTCAATTTCGAGATGTAAATGTTTATGATTTAGGACTTATAAATTCAGACAGCGCAAGAGCTGGTGAAAACTATATAATAACTGCAAAAGTTGTAGAATTTGAGGAAAACACAGGCTTGTTTTTGCTAGAGCCTGTTAGTTTAGAAGCTAGATAAAAACGTTAAGTTATAAAAATGTAAAACCACTAGATGCGTATATTTTTGCACCTAGTGGTTTTAATTTTTTGTTATCAATTACCTCTAATAAAACCTTTGCCTGTAATTTCAGAGGAGCTATTTATAATAATAAAAGCTGAGGGGTCTATGCTTCGGACAAAAAGGCGTAAATTTCGAGATTGAAATTTTGTTACAACCGCTAAAATTGCTGTTTTTTCTTTACCTGTAAAACCGCCAACACACTTCCAAAGGGTAACGCCACGGTGCAAATCATGTGTGATGTAATCGACAATTTGTTCGTGGTAGGAGCTTATAACAATAACAATTTTTTTAGTGCTTATATTTTCTATAACGTTATCAACAACAAATGCTTTTAGCACTAAACCTAAAATGGAGTATAAACCTGTTTCGATACCAAAAAAGAAAATCGCTGAGGCTGTTATAATAAAATCGCTAAATAAAAGTGCCGAACCAAGCTCTATGCTTGTATATTTGCGTATGATCAACGCTAAAATATCTGTGCCACCTGAGGATGCACCTAGCGAAAATAAAATTGCAGAACCAAAACCAGGTAAAATAATAGCAAAGGCAAGCTCTAGCATTTTTTGCTCTGTAAATGGCTGTGTCATGGGGTAAATAATTTCGTAAAATTGTATTATAAACGAGAAAGCAAGCGAGCAATAAATGGTTTTAGCGCCCATGCTTTTACCTAAAAATATAACGCCAAAAAGCAAAAATATCATATTTATAATAAACATAATAGTTGCGCCAGAAATGGGTATGGGCAAAGCGGAAAGTAAAACCGAAATACCGCTCACACCGCCAGTGGTAAAATTGTTCGGAAATTTGAAAAAATATATACCAGCTGCTAATATCGCAACACTAATATTCATCCAAATAAATGTTTTTATGCTCTCTAAAGTTAAGTGTGTTTTTAATGCTTTCATTTTAATTAATTCCTAAAATATCTATTCGTTTTCTTTTGTACCAGTAAGCTCTGTCATAACTAAAGCCACCATTATTATAGCACCGCCTATTAACATATTCAATGTTAATTTATCATAACCGATAATTACAGCAAATAAACTGCCAAATAAGGCCTCTGTACCAAGTATAATTGCCGCTTTTGAAGCACTAACGGATTTTTGACCTAATATTTGTAAAAAGTAGCAAACACAAGTACTAAAAACACCAAGATACAAAAGCGAACCAACAGCTGGCAAGCTACTTAATGCGGATAAATCTCTATCTGTAAAAAACACAAAAACTAATATAGAGAGCACCATGGCTATAACAAATTGATAAAACACAATAATTGGCGTATCAACTTTTTTTGCAACAAGCCCAGTTGCTACTATGTGCCCAGCAAAAAATAGCGCACATAAAATTGTTAGTAAATCCCCAATGGCAAATTTAATGCCTTCATCAAATTTAATAGATAACACCGCTATGCCAACTAAGCATAAAACAGAGGCAACAAACATGTTTATCGCAGGTGTTTTTTTTGTAATTGCCCACCAAATAAACGGCACCATAACTACATTAGTTGCGGTTAAAAATGCGTTGTTAGCAGGTGTTGTATATTGCAAAGCTACTATTTGTGTAAAAAATGCTAAAAACAAAAATACACCACCTGGTAATATTTTTAAAAAATTTGCAAAACCGTTTTTAGCTATTTTTTTAGCAAATATTATACCTATAATAACCGTAGCAACACTAAAACGCACTACCATTAATAACTCAGGTGAAACATTGTAATCCAAGGCCATTTGCGAGGCAATAAAGCCAGAGCCCCAAATTATTGCAACTAAAAGTAATATCAGCATCGCACCAAATTGCTTTTTCTTATTTATCATAGTTTTATTTTCTCCATATAAAGCTAGCACTACTTTTTATTTAGTGTGTAAATTGCTAGCGTCGGCTAAATGTTAATAGTTTATTTAAACATTTTTATGGTAAATACCTATTGCTTAAATAAAAATAACAAGCGGATGTCCACGTAAAGGCTTTATCTTTAAGTGGTTCACCTGTAACAGCGTTAAAGTTTTCTGCCATGCCACTTTGTGCAACTAATTTTACAAATTTTTCAGCTATTTCCGTTGCAAATGCTTTCTCGCCGCAGCGCTCTAAGGCTTCGGTAATCATAACAGTGCTAATACCCCAAATAGGCCCTTGCCAATAACCGTTATCTTTATAATGTGGGCTATTTAATGGCTCGGTAGCAAGGCCGTAATCTGTTATATAATTGCCGTTTTTTAATTCGTGCAATAATTTTTTACGTATGTTTTCAGGCAAGCGTTCGCCTAACATTAGTGGTATAAAGCAAATCAAACTTTTTTCTAAAGTTATCTCATGTGTGCCAGATTTTTTCGCCACTGAAAAATCATCTAAAAAGCAATGCTCTATCATTGCATCAAGGCATGTGCTTTGCAAATTTTGCCAATAAATTAAATCATCTGCAAGGTTTAACCTTTTACAACAACTTATTAAATAATCCATTTGAAAAATTAAAAAAGTTTGTAAATCAGGTGTTTCAACTGGTGGTTCACCTAAAAACAAAGTGCTGTTATCCCAACCAGAATCATTTCCGTGCAAATACTCGCACACATAATCGCTATCGCTATCCCTGTGGCTGTACCACCACTTTGTGTTTTTGCTAATTTTTTCGTAAAATAACTTTAGCGTTTCATTGTCTAACTCAACATGTTTTTCAATTTTGGTTAAAGCCCAACCATAAATAGGTGGTTTGCAAAAATTATATAAACAAAAAACATCATTTACTAAATCAGGTACAGCGCCTTGTTCATCTTGATAATCAAGTGGTATTAATAGTTGATTTAAAGCAGTTTCTGCTTGTCCATACGCAAGTGCAATAGCTATCATGCAGTTATCCCAGCTCCAGATATTGCACATATCATTTTTTGACATATATATGGCATCTCTAGGCAAAAAACGACTTTGCTTAATATGGCAACTCCATAAAATATATGCGGCTAAATATCGGCTTTGTGCTTGATTGTCCTTTGTGGGTAGCATTGTTTTTGCAAAATCATCAAAGGATTGCTTCGCGTTATTTTTGCATATTTCTGGTGTTTGCAAGTTTGGTGTGTTTTGCATTTCAACCTCAAACTCGCTCAAACTAACATAAAAACCATTTTCGCCTGCTGATACTGAAAAGGATATTTCTTTTTTTTCTTTTTGTGGTGTAATTAATCCGCTTTTTGCTCGCACTGCAAGGTTTATCCTGTTTTGTGGCAAATTAAAAACAGTGTAATTATTATCGCTTACAGTTTTGTTATAAAAATACGAGTAACCACCATTAAATAAAAGCGTAAATTTTAAAGTTACATCAGTGTTTGTAGTATAAAAACCTAAGGTATCAGTATCTACAAAAAACACATCTATCTTATAATTTTCGCCATTAATTATAAGCTCGTGAGCACAGGCAGTACAAGTATAATCACTTAATAATCCTTTATAAAAAACTTCTATTTTAAAAAGTTTATAATCTGTTTTAGAGCAACTTTCCCTAACATTTTTCAAATAAAGCTGCTTGTTGTTTTCTTCAAGGTAGGTGTTAAATGCCCAAAAGCTACCCTTATAACTAAATGGTGTAGTTAATATATCAAAAGTCATTTTATAACAATCTCCATAGCCAGATAAATATAATCATAATACATATCTTAAAAAACTGCCTGTGCTAAATTTCATTTATTTCAGCACAGGCAGATTATTTAATTATTAGTTACCTAAATAACGCTGATACGCACTATTCATATTTGTTTTGTGTTCTTCAATTTTTAGTGTCTCAAGCCCTGCTAGGTATTCGTCCCACTCTGTATCTATGCCGCCTTGTAATAGCCAGCGTGCTTGGTGGTCGTTGATGTGGTTGTTGATATCTGTGCCGTTGGTAGTAAACCAATCGTTTTCTTCCTCGCTAAATTTAAGCGGTGGCAAACTGGAGTTTGTCATATATGCTTCATAGTATTCGGCCATGATATCAGCTTTTTCTATCATCATTTCAGGCATTTCAACAACGCGGTCGTAGTAATCTTCATACACAGCCAAAGGTCCCCAGATAGGTGCGTGTTGGTAACGGTAATCATCAAAACTTTGGTCAGTGCCAGCTGCTTCAAATATTGCTGGTACATCGTCGGTAATTGGGCCCCATGCTGCAGCAACAGAAAGTTTTTCAGCAAAGAATTGATCCACCCAGCGCACAAGCACTTCTGGGTTTTTGCACTGGTTTGTAATTGCAAAAGTAGCAGATGGCGCATTGCCAGAAACTTCTTTTGTCCAAATTTGGTGTCCGTTTGGTCCTTTTAAAGGTGTTACAGCAACATAATCTTTTACACGGTCAGGTCCAACCATATTGCCCCTGTTCCATAGCACGAACGAGCCTAAAGTCATTTCTTCCGTTTGGCCTTTTGCAAAGTATTGTTTTGCATCCTGTGTGAAAATTTCTTTATCAAAAAGTTCAGCGGCAAAAAACTTATGCAATTCTGATATAGCTGTACGATATTCTTCTTTATCGGCTGTAAATACAACCTCGTCATTACCATCTTCAACAATAAAGTGAGAGTAAAGGCCTCTGCCACCCATATCAACACGGCCGTATGCACCAAACAAAGAGTGCAAACCTTGTATGTAGTTATCTTGCCTTGCAGAGAAAGGTATGATATTTTCTGTACCGCCGTTTTTGTTTACGTCCTCTGTTTTAAATGCCATTAATGTATCGTAAAATTCATCCATAGTGGTAGGCACAGGTAGGCCAAGGTTATCAAGCCATGTTTTATTTATAAATAATTGGTCAGGGTTATAAGCGCCTGGGTCAACAACAACTGTCGAAAGTGAGTATATGTTGCCGTCTATTGCTTTACAACTTGCTTCAAAATCAGGATATTTTTCAAAAACAGCTTTAATGTTTGGTGCAAATTGGTCAATCAAATCATTAAGCACAATAAATTGTCGTGAGTATTGTGTAACGTCTTGGTCATCTATGCCCGCAAAGAAGGCATCAGGGTAAACACCACTTGCAAGTTTAAGGTTTTTCTTTTGATCCCAGTCAGCAACTGTGATAAGTTCCCAGTTAATTATTACGTTGGTTTCATCTTCAAGGTTCATGAATAAATCCATCTCCTTAAAGTTTGTTTGCCTTGTTTCATAGTGGGACATTAAATTAAATGTCATTTGCTCTTTAACAAGTGGCAAACCCTCAACATACATGTTGCCTACCATCTCTTTGCCGTCAACAACTTCTACTGCATCTGTTGTTACGCTTGAAGCTTCACCACTAGAACCACACGCTGTTAATGCACCTAAAGCAGCGCACATACCTGTTGCTTTTAAGAAACTACGACGATTAATTTTTTTCATGGTTTTTCTCCTTAATTTTTAATATATGTTTGTAAACAAATTTTTCTAAAAGTTAGCTCTTAACAGAACCAACCATAATGCCTTTTGCGAAATGTTTTTGTACGAAAGGATAAATTATAAGTACTGGTAAAGTTGAAACAATAATTGCGCCATATTTAATTTGGACGTAAACACGTTGTTGTTCAACAAAGGAGGTTGCGTCGCCTGTCATCATGGAAGCACTTAGCTCGTTTTGTATGAGCAAGTTGCGCAATACAAGTTGTAGTGGGAATTTTGCCTCGTCGGAAAGGTAAATCATTGGTAAGAAGTAAGAGTTCCACATATTAACGCCGTAGAACAAAACCATAACAGCGATTATTGTGCTAGAAAGCGGTAGAACTATGCTGGTAAAAAGTTTAAATTCATCACAGCCATCTATGCGTGCTGCCTCGTAAAGATCACTAGGGATTGATGTCTGGAAGAAGGTCCGTGCAATGATAAACTACCATGGGCCTATTGCGGTTGGTAAAATAACTGCCCAAATGGAATCGAGCATGCCTAGTTTTTGTATGGTTAGGTATGTAGGGATAAGCCCACCAGAGAAAAACATTGTAAAGGTTATCATAAACATAAAGAATTTACCAAATGGCAAGGTTTTTCTTGATAGTGCATATGCGCCACAAATTGTGCAAAAAACGCTTATTGCTGTGCCACAAACAGTATATATTATAGTGTTTAGGTAGCCGTTCCATATAGATGTATCTTTAAAAAGTTCGTTATAACCATCAAAGCTTGCATCGAGTGGTAGCCATATAACTATGCCCTCGTATACTGCGTTAGGGTCACTAACAGAGGCGATAACAACAAAGTATAGTGGATAAACAATTAATGTACATAGTAATACCATAAATGCTAAGTTAAGGATATTAAAAACTTTATCGCCTTGCGATTCTCTAATTGCTGTTGATGTATTCATAAGTTTTCACCTCTCTTTATAGTATAGATGTTTCAGAATATTTTTTAGCCA
>CAYJJL010000120.1:0-6808 GCA_964370455.1 uncultured Faecalibacterium sp. | reverse complement strand
AATTATTTATATGCAATGCCTGTTTCAATTAATTTTGAAAGCGCTGCTTTGTCGCCCACTAGTGTTACATCTGCATGCATTTGTAAAATCGAAGCAGGTAATTGTGGAGTTACTGGGCCTGTAAATGCCTTTAAAATTGCATCCGCTTTTTCAGCACCGCTTGCTACTAGCACTATTTTTTTAGCTTGCATAATATTTTTAATGCCGAGTGTCATTGCATGTGTTGGTACTTTGCTTAAATCGTTTTCAAAAAAACGTGCGTTTGCCTCTATTGTGCTTTGGTTTAATTCAGCAATGTGAGTTCCTAGCTCAAAAGCACCGTCTGGCTCATTAAAGCCAATGTGTCCATTTTGGCCTATACCCAAAAACTGCATATCTATGCCACCTAATGATGCTATTAAAGCATCATAGTTTTTGCAATCTTGCTCGTGATCATCACTTATGCCTGTTGGTACATTTGTGTTTTCTGGTTTGATATTTACGTGGTCAAACAAATTGCTTTGCATAAAATATCTATAACTTTGGTCGTGCTCTGGAGCTAAACCTACATACTCATCAAGGTTAATTGTTTTAACATCTTCAAACGATAAATCACCTTTATTATACCATTCAATTAGTTGTTTATATGTGCCAACTGGTGTCGAACCTGTTGCAAGCCCTAGCACACAATCAGGTTTCATTATAATTTGTGCTGAAAAAATATTTGCTACCTTTCGTGACATTGATTGGTAATCCTCTGATAAGTAAATTTTCATTTTTTGCTCCTTAAAATTTTATATTATTTAATTAAAGCTACAAAGCCTCATCTATGATATTAAAACACAAATTAATGTATAAAGTGTTACAAAAACTCCAATTACCACTAATAAACAATATAAAATTTTTCTGTAAAATTTATAAAAAATATATTCTCCATTGAAATCAATAATTTTATAAAATTTTTTCTTAATTTAGCATCCTATCAATGCAAGCAAAACCCCAAATTTGGCAATTAAAAACATAGTAAACTACGTTTTTTACTAAATTTGGGGTTGTCTTATAAATATTATAAAGTTACTTTTAGTTAGTTTGTTAGCCTAACTAACTACCACACTTTTTACACAACAATGGTCATGTACACAGTGTTGGTCAAACCTACAACCACATTTTTTCATATCAAAAATCGAATGTAATAATTTGTTTGTATATGCCTGTACATTGCCATTTACCAAATTTGCACTAGTAGTAACCTCTATTATCTCGCCTTTTTGCATAACTGCAATCCTGTCAGAAACATTTGCAACTACAGCTAAATCATGGCATACAAAAATTACAGTTAGTTTGTTTTCCACTTGTAATTTTTTAATTAGGTTAATTATTTTAGTCTGCGTAATAACATCTAGAGCGCTAGTAGGTTCATCAAGCAATAAAATTTTAGGTGTTAGCGCAAGTGCCCTTGCTAGGCTAACACGTTGCCTTTGCCCACCGCTCATTTCATTCGGTTTTTTGTATAAAAAAGTTTCATCTAGTTCAACTTTTGCCAAAAAATCTCTAGCAATATTTTTCACTTCGCACTTTTTAATTAAACCAAAATTAAGCATAGGCTCGCAAATAATATCCATCACACACATTTTAGGGTTAAGTGATGATGTAGTATCTTGAAATAAATATTGTATGCTCTTTCTATTTTCACGCAGTTGCTTTGGCTTTAACTGTGTAATATCTTTACCTTCAAAAATCACCTCTCCAGTGGTTTTAACTTCCATATTAGAGATAATTTTTAACAGTGTGCTCTTGCCACAACCACTTTCGCCTACAACTGATATAAACTCGCCTTTTTTTATTTCCAAAGAAATATCATTGCATGCGGTAATAGTAAGTGCTTTTGCTCTTTGATATTTTTTAGTTACATTTTTAATTTTTAAAATATTATCGCTCATAAATATCACTCTTTATATCTGGTATATTATCAATCAACTTTTTTGTGTACTCGTGCTGTGGATGATAAAAAATCTTATGTGCGCTGTCTATCTCCACTATTTGCCCTTTTTTCATTACTGCTATTCTATCTGCCATATAAATCGCAAGTGGTATGTTATGTGTTATCATTAAAATTGTGGTGTCAAAATCATCTCTAAGTTTAATAATTTCATCTACAACTTGCGCCTGTGTTGTTACATCGAGCGCACTTGTAGGTTCATCTAGCAATAGTAAATCTGGGTTTAATGCTAGCGAAAACGCAAGCCCTACACGCTGTTTCATGCCACCGCTCAAGTTAAACATGTAAGATTTCATTATATTTTCAGGGTTTTGCAAGTTCATTTTTTCTAACATCGTAACTGCTAGCGTGTATGCTTCTTGCTTTGTTACGTCTTTGTGCGTCATTATATATTGCACAAATTGTTTGCCTATTGTTCTGATAGGGTTTAAACTAAGCCCAGCATCTTGAAACATCATTGCAATTTCCTTGCCACGCAATTTATTATGCTGTTTTTTGCTAATGTTTAGTATAGATTTTTCTTTGTAAATTATTTCGCCATTAACAATTTTAGCGCTATCAGATAATAAACCCATTATTGTTTTTATAATTGTAGTTTTTCCAGAACCGCTTTCCCCTACTATGCAAATTATCTCTTTTTTATTTACGTTTAAATTAATTTTATCAAGCACAATTTGCTTATCATATGAAATTGTTAAATCTTTTATTTGTAGCATTATTTATTCCCACTTTTAATAATAGCTCGTATTTTATCCGAGCTCACTTTGTATCACACTTAGTAATCCTGTTTACCTTATAAAAAATTTTATTGGGCTAGTATGTCTTGCAGTTTATCACTTAAAGTGTTAAAAATGCTTACTATTATATAAATAGCAATACCTGGAAAAATTATTTGCCAGGGTGAGCTAAGCATAAAATCGCGCCCCTCGCTTATCATCAAGCCAAGTTCTGGAGTAGGTGCGCTAACACCAAAACCTAAAAAAGATAACGCCGAAAGTTCTAGTATAATTGCACCTATATCCGTTGAGGCTGTAACTAAAATTGTGCCAAAAATATTTGGTAAAATGTGCTTAAACAATATATTAAAACTGCTAGTACCAGACATCTTTGCTGCTTTTATATAATCCTCATGCATTGTTTTAACCACGAGGCTACGCACTAAACGTATATATTTGCTTATAGTTACAACAAAAATTGCTATCATGGCATTTTTAAGGCTTGCACCCAATATACCTGCTAGCGCTATGGCAAGCACCATAGACGGACACGACATTAAAATATCTGCAATACGCATTATTACTTTATCTAAAATGCCTTTTGTATAGCCAGAAACTAACCCCAAAACTGTACCTGTTGCCGCAATTACTACCACTAAAACTACAGACACCCCCAGTGAAATCCTAGTACCAAAAAGCACTCGCGAAAAAATATCTCTGCCTAGTTTATCTGTGCCAAATAAATGCTCGATGCTAGGTTCTAAAAACGCATTTTTAAGCTCGCCATCATAGGGTGAATATGGTGCGATATAATCAGCAAAAATTGCTACGCTTATTACCACTAACAGCAAAAAGAGAAAAAAACTAAAGGTTTTATTTTTTACTATAAAATTAAAAATCTTTCTCACGGTTAAATTCTCTTTTCTGTTCTTGGGTCTAAATATTTATACGAAATATCAACTATAAAATTAACGCTCATATAAATAACTGAAATCAATAAAACATATGCTTGTACCAGTGCGTAATCGTATGCTGTAATTGCATCAACTGCCATGCTACCAAGCCCTGGATACGAAAATATTACCTCTACCACAGCAACACCAGCCAGTAATGACCCAAAAGACATACCAAACAGTGTAACTATTGGCATTAGTACGTTTAAAAGCACATCTAAAAACAGCACTTTTATAAATGAAATCCCTCTTGAAGTTGCACCGATAACATAAGGTTTTTTTAATTCTTCCAGCACTACACTTCTTATTTGCCTTGTGTATTTAGCCGACATTGAAATTGCTAATGTGGTAGCTGGCAAAATTATCATCTCTATGCCGCTACCTACTGAAACCACAGGAAACAAATTTAATTTTAACGGAAAAATATACAAAAGCATAGTTCCCACAAAAAAACTAGGTGCCGAAATGCCAAAGCCTGTTAAACCTCTTATTATATAATCGACTGGTTTATTTGCATAAATAGCCGATAACACCCCAAGCGGAAACGATAGCAACACAGTAAAAAGTATAGCCATTAGCGCCAAATTTAAAGTGAGCACTAACCTTTGTGCTATAATTTCTGTAACTGGTTTACCCAGCGAGAAAGACTCTCCTAAATCGCCACTTAAAACACTGGTTAACCAGTTAAAATATTGTGTTAAAAAAGGTTCGTTTAAACCCATTGCCTCCCTTGTTTTTTCAATAACTTCTGCACTTGGCACGTTACCACTTGCCGTAAACATTGTTAAAACAGGGTCGCCAGGTGCTAGATGTATTAACAAAAACGTTAAAAAACTAATGCCAAATAAAGTAATTATTATTTGTATTATTCTATTATAAATTTCTTTGTTTTTCAAAATTATTTCCTTTTTAAATTTTATTTTTAAGACCTTTGCTATTATACTATATAGCCATTGAATTTGCAAGTTGTTCTCAAAAACAGCAACATATAAAAGCTATATAAACATGTAAACACGCTATTTTTATTTATTTTTCAAGAATATCATTATAAAATCCAATTGCTAATAACCGAAAAAAATGAAAATCATTCGCAAATTTGCATAAAAAAGTATTGACTAAACATGGCACAGTTTGCTATAATTAACTCCGTTGAAAGAAAGGTAGGTTCCATTTGAAAAAAACAATTATAACAAAAACACTCGCCGCCGTACTAAGTGGCATTTTGCTAACAACTTTTGCCGCTGGTTGTGGCACACAAGCAACAGACACCACCACTTTAACTTTAGGTTGTAGCAATTTTTCAGATTCGCTAGATCCTAGTGCATCGCCAAACTCCGCTTGGGGTACTGCACGCTACGGCATAGGTGAAACATTATTTAAATTTGATGATCAAATGAACGCTATACCAAATCTTTGTGAAAGCTACGTAGTAGATGAAACAAAAACTATTTGGGAATTTAAAATTCGTGATGATGTAAAATTTTCAAACGGCGAGCCTTTAACTGCATCTAGTGTAAAAGCAAGTTTTGATTATTTATACGAGCAAGAAAAAAACAGCGTAGGCACAAATATACCAAGCCAATTTATGGCATATGAAACAATAACAGCAGATGATGCTACAAACACGGTTACAATTACAACCTCACAGCCTTATTCAGATTTAACAAAAGTTTTATCACACGTAAACTTTATAATCCTTGATGTTAACTCTGATTTAACCTCAGCACCAGTTGGTACAGGCCCTTATAAGGTTGAAAGTAACGATGTAGGTGTTTCAATCTCACTAACACAAAACGAAAATTTTTGGAAGGGCACAGTGCCTTTTGAAAATCTAGAAGTTATTTTTATGGAAGATAGCACAACTAAAGCACTTGCTTTACAATCTGGCGATGTTGATATTGTAGATAGCATTACAACAGCACACGACCTTGAAACTTTAAGAAATTCAGAAGATTTTAATGTGCACGATACACTTAGCACCAGAACAGCCTTTTCGTACTTGAACTACGATGGTGTCCTTGCAAATGATGATTTACGTAAGGCAATTTTACTTGCTATAGACGATGAAACTATATGCGAAATTACCGTTGGTGGTGTTTATACTAGTGGTTACTCTGTACTACCATCTACGCTTGATTATGGCTATGACACATTAAATGATAAAACTGCCTATAATATGGAGCAAGCAAAGCAGATTTTAGATCATGCTGGCATAGTAGATACTAATGGCGACGGTATACGTGAACTTAATGGCGAGGAAATAAACTTAAATTACATAAGATATGTTATGAAAAGCCTTGATACAGTTGCTGAAGCTGTAAGTGTTAACCTAACAGAGCTAGGCATTGGCGTTAATTTACAAGTTTTAGACTCTGATACACACTGGAACATGGTAGTTAATGGCGAGTTTGATATGGCTATTAACAGCTGGATAACAGTGCCTGTTGGCGACCCTATTGGCTTTTTGGAAAACTGGTATTCAACTAGTGATTTAAACTATAGTGGCTACCACAGCGCAGAATATGACGAGTTGTATGAACAACTACTAAACGAGTTAGATTTAACCAAACAAAAGGAAATAATAATTAGCCTGCAACAAATTTTAATTGATGATTGTGCCACACTTGTACATGGATATTACGAAAGTAATTTATCAAGCACTGCTGATATAGAAGGCGTAAAAATGCCAATGTCCGAAACTTATTGGATAACAACAGCTATTAAACCTGTTACAGAATAAGCAAATAAACATTATTACACAAGGCAATCAATTATTACCTTAAACTACTTTATATGTAGTAGCTAAGTTTTTTTAAGAAAGGCAAAAACATGTTTGATTTTAACACTATGACCAATGGCGAAAAAAAGCAACTTACCATTGATATAGGCACAGGCTATAAAATGCCTGTTACCATGATAAAAGGTAGCGAAATTGGACCAACTGTTTGCATAACTGCATCTATACATAGTGGCGAGTACATTGGTGTTGATGCGGCCATTCGCCTTGCAAAACTAATTGACCCAGTTAATGTTAAAGGTAATATAATTATTATCCACTGCGTAAACACCTCTGGCTTTTACCACAAAACGTTAAGCGTAGTATTTGAAGATAAGCAAAATTTAAACCGTGACTTCCCACCTACTGAAAGAAACACAGTTTC
>CAYJJL010000119.1:4184-6828 GCA_964370455.1 uncultured Faecalibacterium sp. | reverse complement strand
AAGGTAAACGTTTTGCATTACCTAATGCTGAAATTATGATACATCAACCTTTAATGCGTGGGCTTGGTGGTCAAGCGACAGATATAAAAATCCATGCTGCCCATATCATCAGAACAAAACACAAGCTTAACACATTGCTAAGCGAGTACACAGGCCAAGATTACGATAAAGTTGTTCAAGATACAGAGCGTGACAATTATCTTTCAGCTGAGCAAGCTAAAGAGTATGGTCTAATTGATGCTGTAATAACCAAACGCTAAATAAAGAACGAAGGGTAAAATACTATGGCAAACCATCATTCAGGTGATAAAGATTTAATTTGCAACTTTTGCGGCAAACATCAAGACGAAGTTGAGAGAATAATCATAGGACCAGGTGTAAATATTTGTAGCCAGTGCATATCGTTGTGCAGTAACATTGTCGAGGAAAAAGCTGGCAGAACAACAGCAAACCGCAATACACATGCACGCAATTCACGTGCTAATTTGCAAGCAAATAACATACCTATGGTAAATGTTCTCACTCCAATGGAAATCAAAAACACACTTGACCAATATGTTATAGGGCAAGACCAAGCCAAAACAGTGCTTGCGGTTTCGGTTTATAACCACTATAAACGTATCTTGAGTGAAAAAGTTAATGATATTGAGCTACAAAAATCAAACGTATTAATGCTTGGGCCATCTGGTGTGGGCAAAACATTATTAGCGCAAACCTTGGCAAAAATCCTGGGTGTGCCTTGTGCTATTGACGATGCCACTACTTTAACAGAGGCTGGTTATGTTGGTGAAGACGTAGAGAACATTTTGCTTAAATTAATCCAAGCCGCTGATTTTGATATTCAGCGTGCACAGATTGGTATAATTTATATAGATGAGATTGATAAAATCACTCGTAAAAGCGAAAATCCATCTATAACACGTGATGTTGGTGGCGAGGGCGTACAACAAGCTTTACTAAAAATATTAGAGGGCACAATTAGTAACGTTCCACCTCAAGGTGGCCGTAAACACCCACAACAAGAGTTTATACAAATAGATACAACTAACATCTTATTTATTTGTGCTGGTGCTTTTGATGGGCTAGATAAACACATACAAAAGCGTACAGATGCATCTGCCCTAGGTTTTGGTAGCACTTTAAAGGATACTTCTTTAAACGCTAAAGAAAACCTATTACGCAAAGTAGAGCCACATGATCTTGTTAAATTTGGTCTAATACCAGAGCTTATTGGTCGTGTTCCTGTTATAACAACGCTCGAATCTCTTGACGAAAACGCACTTGTTCGCGTTTTGAAAGAGCCTAAAAACAGCATAGTTAAGCAATATAAAGCACTTTTTGAGCTTGATAATGTTGAGCTAACTTTTACAGATGAAGCATTGCTTGCAATTGCACGCAAAACCATTGCCCGCAAAAGTGGTGCTCGTGGTTTACGTGGTGTTATGGAGGATTTACTCATACCAATTATGTATGAAGTACCAAACGATAGCACTATTATAGGCGTTATCATCGAAGAAGAAACGGTTGACGGTGGCAAACCTAAATTTGAGTATGGTGCTGTGCGTAAACGCTATAAAAACACTGTTCCAGCAGTGCAATAAAATAAATCGTTTTATAATTTATTTTAATCACTAAAAATAATATTTATAAACTTGTCATGTTGTATTTATGTGCAACATGACAAGTTTTTTTGCTATTTGTTGTTGAATTATTCATATCTGCTATGGTATAATATAAGGAAATATATATACTTTTTATTATAAAAGCTCTATATATAAATATTAATATAACCTGAGGGAGGTTTTTATATAATGGAAGAAATTAAAATGAATATATCCGAAATTGAGCCTTTGCAATTACCAACAATTGCCTTACGTGGTTTAGTTGTTTTTCCTAATAACATAGTGCATTTTGAGGTTGGCCGCAAAAAAAGCATAGCGGCTGTTGAGTGGGCTATGGAACATAACTCTGACATATTTTTAGTAACACAACAAAACGAGGATGAGGACGACCCAACTCGAGATGATTTGTACACTTACGGCGTAATTGCAAAAATAAAACAAGCCGTGCGTGTTTCTAACGATTTAGTAAAAGTATTAGTTGAGGGTAAAACACGAGCTAAACTTATAACTTTAGCTGAGGATTCTCCGTTTTTGCTAGGTACTATACGCAAAAGCCCAGTTAAAGGTACAAAAACTGAACCAACAGTAGAAGTTGAAGCTTTAGTTCGCAGTTTAAAAGGCGTGTTTCATAACTACATAGACCTTAACCCACGCCTAGGCAAAGATGTTATTTTTAACATAGGTACAAACGACGAACCTGCATTTTTATGTGAGTATATGTCATCTAACTTGATTTTTGATTACCACGAAAAACAAGAAATTATGAACGAAAACACATTAACTGCACGTTTAAATAAACTGCTAGAGCTACTTTTACACGAATGTGATGTTTTACAAGTTGAGCAAGAAATACAAGAGCGCGTTAATGAATCTATGGATAAGCACCAACGTGATTATTACTTGCGTGAACAACTAAATATCATACATGATGAATTAGATGATGGCGATAATGTACGCAGTGAATCTGCTGATTATCGTGCAAAAGTTTTGGAGTTAGGGCTTGAAGAAGAGCACGAGGGCAA
>CAYJJL010000119.1:0-4174 GCA_964370455.1 uncultured Faecalibacterium sp. | reverse complement strand
GGCCTTGAAAAAGTTAAAGATAGAATTTTAGAAATTTTAGCAGTACGCAAACTTAGCCCAGAGTTAAAAGGGCAAATTATATGCCTTGTTGGCCCTCCTGGTGTTGGTAAAACAAGCATAGCTAAATCAATTGCGGATAGCATAGGGCGCAATTACGTGCGTTTAAGCTTAGGTGGCGTACGTGATGAAGCGGAAATACGTGGACACAGGCGCACATATATAGGCGCTATGCCAGGTAAAATGATAACTGCGATGATTAGCGCAAAAACACAAAACCCATTAATTTTACTTGATGAAGTAGATAAACTTGCAAATGATTTTAGAGGCGACCCCGCGGCAGCTTTGCTTGAGGCTTTAGACCCAGCACAAAATGCAACTTTTAAAGATCATTTCCTTGATATGCCATATGATTTAAGCAATGTACTTTTTATCACAACTGCAAATAGTAAATCCACAATACCAGGCCCATTGTTAGACCGTATGGATGTTATAGAGCTTTCAAGCTATACACGAAGTGAAAAATATCAAATTGCACGCAAACACTTGTTGCCAAAACAAGTTAAAAACTGCGGTTTAACTGGTAAAGTTACATTTGCTCAAAATGCGCTATACTCAATTATTGATGGCTACACCAGAGAGGCTGGCGTGCGTAGTTTAGAGCGTACTATCAGCGAAGTATTACGCAAGTGTGCTCGTAAAATTGCTAGTGATGAAGTAGAAAAAATTGTAGTTAACGCTGAAAAAGTAGCAGAGCTACTAGGCCCTAGCCGCAGAAAACCAGATTTTTTAAATCGCAATGGTGCAGTTGGTATAGCTAATGGTTTAGCATGGACTAGCGTTGGCGGTGAAATGCTACCTATTGAAGTTGAAGTTATGGAAGACGGAACAGGCAAAGTAGAGGTTACAGGCTCACTAGGCGATGTCATGAAAGAAAGCGCAAAGCTTGCCCTAACTTATGCACGTGTGCATGCTAGCGAGTACGGCTTTGATGCAAGCAAACTTAAAAACTGTGATATACATATACATGCGCCAGAAGGTGCAGTGCCAAAAGATGGCCCATCAGCAGGCGTTACACTAACAACAGCATTAATATCTTGCCTTTCTGGGCGTGTAGTACGTGGTGATGTTGCTATGACTGGCGAAATTGCGTTACATGGTGCTGTTTTACCAATAGGCGGCCTACGCGAAAAAAGCATGGCAGCTTTTAGGGAAGGTATGAAAGTTGTGCTTATACCAGCCGCAAACGAAGCTGATTTATACGAAGTGGACGAAGAAGTTAAAAAGAAACTTTGCTTTATACCAATGTCTGATTTAACACAAGTTTTAGATATTGCTTTTGTACCGCTTAAACAAGCAAAAGGCAAAAAACAACCTAAAAAAGCACAAGTATTTGAAGTGCCTGCGCCAGAAAACGCTAAAAAAACGCCAGTGCTATGCAAAAACTAAAAACAACTATAAGCCGTTTTTAACGGCAATGAGGAATTTATGAATTATCATACAGCGGAATTTATAGCTAGCTACGGGCTTTCAAGCCAATTGCCAGATAGTGATAGACCAGAAATCATTTTTTCTGGTCGTTCAAACGTGGGCAAATCTAGCTTAATCAATAAAATATGCAATAGAAAAAACCTTGCACGTGTTAGTAGCACACCAGGTAAAACTGCGACTATAAACTTTTATTCAATAGATGGTTGCTACCTAGTGGATCTGCCTGGCTATGGCTACGCAAAAGTATCTCACTCTGAACGTGATAGGTGGGATAGGCTAATTAACCGTTATTTTGAATCAGGTCGCTCACATACCTTGTTAGTGCAACTTTTAGATAGCCGACATGCGCCTAGTAAGGACGATGTTCAGATGCTTTCATACTTGCATTATCACGATATACCATTTGTTGTGGCATTAACTAAAATTGATAAGTTGAAAAAGAGTCAACTAGCAGCAACAAAAGAGCAATTTGAGGATATTTGCCGCCCTTATGGCTGTAAAGGTGTTTACCTTACCAGTGCAGAAAAAGGCGATGGTATACCAAATATACACGAAGTTATTGAAAATGCAGTGGTTGAATACCATGAATACGCCGAAGAATATTCAGACGAATATTCAGACGAATACTCCGAAGAAGAACTAGATTGAAAGTAGGGTAAAGTATGTCTTACGGTGAATTTGCATATTTTTATGATGCATTTAACAGCGAGGCTGATTATGATGCTTTATTTAATCATGTGCAAAAAGCCTTGCATAACCATGGTATTAAGCAAGGTATAATTGCAGATTTAGGCTGTGGCACTGGCGAGTTAACCTTAATGCTTGCGCAGTGTGGCTACGATATGATAGGCATTGATGCCTCAGAAGAAATGCTCATGGTGCTACGTGATAAAGCACAGCAATTAGAAATTACTGATAATTTACTGCTATTAAACCAAGATTTATGCGCTTTAAATTTGTACGGAACAATTAACGCAGCTATTTCTACATTTGATACCTTTAACCATATAAAAGATTTTGACTCAGCCATAAAAAATGCAGCATTTTTTATGGAAAAAGGCGGATTGTTTTTATTTGATATGAACACGCCATATAAACACGAAACAGTGCTTGCAAACAATGAATTTTTACTTGAAGCTGAGGATGCAAGTTGCCAATGGAAAAACCACTATGATTCAAACAGAGGCATTGTAACTATATCGCTGCAAATAAATGATAATGAAACAGGGGAAACCGTTAGCGAAAATTTTTGCGAATACACACATAGCTTAAATGAAATAAAACAAACCTTAGAAAAATATGGTTTTGAGCTTGAAAGTGTGGTTGATGGTGAAACTTTTGAAGCTTTGCATGAAAAAAGCCAAAGATTTTTATTTTGTGCAGTTAAACAATATACACAACTTGAAAGTGCAAAAACACTTTAACATATTTTAACTGTATTGATAAACAAATGTAGTAGCAGTTAATAAACCAAATATAGGAGGCTAGATGAAAAAACATAATATGATACGTGGTATTTCTGAAAACGGTGGCATTGTTTTTTGCGGTGTCGATTCAACAGAAATAGCACGTTCAGCAGAACAATTCCATAAAACTAGCGCAGTTTGTACAGCTGCTTTAGGGCGCTTATTGACAGCGGCTTCTATGATGGGTATGATGTGCAAAGATGTTGAGGATAGCGTTACCTTACGTATGAACGGTGGCGGCCCTGCTGGTAGAGTTGTTGCTGTTTCGAATGGCCTTGGCATAGTTAAAGGTTATATAGATAAGCCCGTTGTTGAAATACCTTCACGCCCTGATGGTCACCTTGATGTAGGTGGTGCAATTGGTAAATATGGGCTTTTGACAGTTATACGTGATAACCCTACCTTTAAAGAGCCATATGTAGGGCAAATTCCGCTTGTTTCAGGCGAGGTTGCAGAGGATATTACTAATTATTACGCAACAAGCGAACAAGTGCCAACTGTTTGCGCTTTAGGTGTTTTGGTTAACCCTGATTTAACTGTTGCGCTTGCTGGCGGTTATTTAATACAGCTTTTACCAGGTGCTACGGAAGAAGAAATTACCCAGCTTGAGCAAAACATTGCTGAAATGCCAGCTATCACTGATTTTTTTTCACAAGGACATAGCTTAGAAGATTTAATGCACCTAGCCATGAAAGGCTTTAACCCAAATGTGCTAGATGAACATCATGTTGAATTTAACTGTGATTGTAGCTTAGAACGTACAGAGCAAGTGCTTTTTAAAGTAGGGCGCGAAGCTTTAGAAAAAATGCGTGATGAAGACCCTAACTGTGAAGTGCTTTGTCATTTTTGCGATAAAAAGTATCAAATAGATTTAAACGAACTATTATCAAGACAAAGCGATACAAAATAATTAGTTTAATAAAACCACCTTGAATATATCTGAAAACTAAGACGATATAACAAGGTGGTTTTAACTTTAACGTACCTTTGCACATTTTAAATAGCACAAATATGCTATAGTTTTTTTGGCAGTTATGCCGAAAAAATATTTTATATAAATTGCAATTATTTTTGTAAAAACCCTTGACATTAGCCCATAATATGGGTATAATAAGCAAGTTGAGTTTTGCAAGACACTTGCTTAAAACTTAAATTATATGCGGCCGTAGCTCATCTGGTAGAGCGCAACCTTGCCAAGGTTGAGGTAGCGAGTTCGAGCC
>CAYJJL010000118.1:0-6837 GCA_964370455.1 uncultured Faecalibacterium sp. | reverse complement strand
CACAGGCATTTGCTCTAAAACTTCAAAAGATTCTTGTCTTAAAATATCGCCAGCAATTTCAAAGTGCATACAAACAGTATTTGGTATCTCTTTGCCGTAGTGCTCTAAAATAAAGCGCAAAATTTTGTTTGCATGCTTTGCATTTGCGTTAAAAGTACGATCAACAAATTTAATTGTTTGTGTGCCACTATTAGCTAGGGTTAAAAGTTCTGGTAGTGCTTTATCTAAATCAAAAAAACGTGCGACACCAAAACGTCCAGAAAGACAAAATGCACATGAGTAAGGGCAACCACGGCTAGTTTCAAAATATGCAATGCGCCCTTTTATAGCCTGTGCATAATCTGCACTAAGTGGCGAGGGTACATCTGCACCTAATAGTGCTGGCGCACTTTCGTATATATCGCCATTTGCTTCTCGCCCACAAAGCCCAGCTATGCTACTGCGCTCGTTTGGCAAAAGCCTAAAAGGGTTTTCAGCTTTAAATGCGGCGGTTAAAAAAGCCGGTATGCTTTCTTCCCCCTCGCCACTGGATATATAATCTATATGTGGGTTTTGTGCTAAAACATCTTTGGCTTGGTAGCTTACCTCTGGCCCGCCTAATATAATAACGGTGTTTGGCAAAAGCTCTTTAATCATTTTACACAAACTTAAGGTTTGGTTTATGTTCCATATATAACAGGAAAAACCCAGCACAGCAGGGTTTAATGCACTAAGGTGCGCTAAAACTCGCTGTGTGGGTTCGTTTATTGTGCTTTCAAAAATACTTACCTGTGGATATATGGTAGGCGCATAAGCCCTAACCCCAGCCGCTAAACAAAAAGGTGCAGGGGAAGCATGTAGATATTTTGCGTTTAATACAGCAAAAACAATGCTTTTTAATTCCATTTTTAATCCAACTTATCTGCAAGTTCTTCAAGTTTTTCTTTCAAATTCTTGAAAAAACCTTTGCGTTTTTCGTAATTATCTTCTTTAAGGCTTTCTTCAAATTTTTTCAGTGCCTCTTTTTGTGTTTTGTTAAGCTTTTTAGGTATTTCTACTTCACACTTAACAAATAAATCACCACGACCACGGCCGTTAACATATTGTATACCTTTGCCACGTAGGCGGAAAGTTGTTCCGCTTTGTGTGCCCTCTGGTATTTTATATTCTATCTTACCATCAAGCCCAGGCACCATAACATTATCGCCCAAAACAGCTTGGCTGTATGTCATAGGCAAGGTTAGCCAAACATTGTAGCCGTCACGCTCAAATATGCTATCTGCACGCACTGTTACAGTTACTAATACGTCACCAGTTGGGCCACCGTTTGCGCCTGTGTCGCCCATGCCACGCATAGCAATTGTTTGGTCGTCATCAATACCAGCTGGTATGTTAACCTCAAGTGATTTTTGTTTCGCAACTTTGCCTGCACCGTGGCAAGTGTTACATGGGTTTTTAACAATTTTACCCTTACCTGCACAACGAACACAAGGTTGCTGGCTTTGCATAACACCAAAAGGTGTGCGTTGTTGGCGCAAAACATAGCCTTGGCCTTTACAATCTGGGCAGCTTTCAGGGGTAGTGCCTTTTGCCGCACCATTGCCACCACAAGCCGAACAGCTTTCTTGACGTGTTATTGATACTTTTTTGGTGCAACCGTGCACAGCTTCATCAAAGCTAAGTGTAACACGCACACGGCAATCACGGCCTTTACGTGGTGCGTTAGGGTTTTGCCCACCGCCACCAAAGCCGCCAAAGCCACCGCCGCCGCCAAAAACAGAGCCAAATAAATCGCTTAAATCTACGCCACCAAAGCCACCGCCGAAACCACCGCCACCGCCTGCGCCGTAGCTTGGGTCAACACCTGCAAAACCAAATTGGTCATAGCGCTGACGTTTTTCGCCATCAGATAACACTTCGTTAGCTTCGTTAAGTTCTTTAAATTTTTCCTCTGCTGTTTTGTCACCGGGGTTATAATCTGGGTGATACTTCATCGCAAGTTTGCGATAAGCTTTTTTAATTTCATCTGAAGATGCACCTTTTGAAATGCCAAGCACCTCATAGTAATCCCGTTTTTCTTGTGCCATAATGCCTCAATTCCAATCTAAACACAACGTAAATGCGTTTAATAATGATGTACAACATGCGTGCTATCGAGGGCAATAAGCACACGTTATTTAAAATAACGCCACCTACGCCCTCGATTTATTACATGCTTAGTTTTAATTAAATAGATACGAAAACAAACTTATTAAGTTTTATTTATCAGTGTTCTATTTACTAACAAGTTCAGCTTTTTAATGTTGATTAAACTTCTTTAAAATCTGCATCAACAACGCCGTCATCAGCTGGTGCTGCACCACCCATATCAGGTGCTGCGCCGCCCATATCTGGTGCGCCTTGGCCAGCAGCAGCTGCTGCTTGGTACAATGCTTCAAAAACTTGTTGTAGTTCAGCTTGTGCTGTTTTAATTGCTTCTATGTCGCCGCCTTTGTTTGCCTCTTTAAGAGCTTCAAGTTTAGCCTCTGCATTTGCTTTTACGTCAGCTGGTAGTTTATCGCCAGCTTCAGCAATTGTTTTTTCTGTTTGGAAAACCATTTGCTCTGCGCCGTTGCGAATATCAACTTCTTCACGGCGTTTTTTATCATCAGCTGCAAATTGCTCTGCCTCTTTAACAGCTTTATCAACTTCGTCTTTAGACATGTTTGTTGATGCTGTGATAGTAATGCTTTGCTCTGCGCCAGTGCCTTCGTCTTTAGCGCTTACGTGTACAATACCGTTAGCGTCAATATCAAAAGTAACTTTAATTTGTGGCACGCCACGTGGTGCTGGAGCTATGCCGTCAAGGTGGAAGGTACCCATAGATTTGTTATCTTTAGCAAATTCACGTTCGCCTTGTAGTACGTTAACTTCAACACTTGGTTGGTTATCAGCCGCAGTTGAGAAAACTTGGCTTTTTTGTGTTGGGATAGTTGTGTTACGCTCGATAATTTTTGTGCAAACGCCGCCTAAAGTTTCAATGCCAAGTGAAAGTGGGGTAACATCAAGTAGCAATAAACCTTTAACATCGCCTTGCAAAACGCCGCCTTGTATAGCAGCACCAGCAGCAACACATTCATCAGGGTTAATACCTTTAAATGGTTCGCAGCCTAGCTCTTTTTTAACTGCATCGTAAACAGCAGGTATACGTGTTGAACCACCAACTAGTAAAACTTTTTTCAAATCGCTAGCTTTTACGTCAGCATCTTTTAAAGCGTTGCGCACTGGTGTCATTGTGCGGTCAACAAGGTCAGCTGTTAACTCGTTAAATTTAGCACGAGTTAGGTTCATATCAAGGTGTTTTGGGCCTGTTGCATCAGCAGTGATAAAAGGTAGGTTAATTTGGCTGCTCATAGCGCTTGAAAGCTCAATTTTAGCTTTTTCAGCTGCTTCTTTTAGGCGTTGTGCTGCCATTTTATCGTTGCGTAGGTCAATGCCGTTTTCAGCTTTGAAAGCATCTGCCATCCAGTTGATAACACGTTCGTCAAAGTCGTCACCACCAAGCATTGTATCACCATTTGTGGAAAGAACTTCTGTAACACCATCGCCCATTTCAATGATAGAAACGTCAAAAGTACCGCCGCCAAGGTCATAAATCATGATTTTTTGGTCAGCTTCTTTATCAACGCCGTATGCAAGTGAAGCAGCTGTTGGTTCGTTGATAATACGTTTTACATTTAAACCAGCTATAGTGCCAGCATCTTTTGTTGCTTGGCGCTGTGCGTCATTAAAGTAAGCAGGTACAGTAATAACTGCCTCTGTAACTGTTTCGCCAAGGTATGCTTCAGCGTCAGCTTTTAGTTTTTGTAAAATCATTGCGCTGATTTGTTGTGGTGTGTACTCTTTGCCATCAACATTTACTTTGTAGCTTGTGCCAATGTGACGTTTGATGGAAGAAATTGTGTTGTCTGGGTTTGTGATAGCTTGGCGTTTTGCAACTTGACCAACTAGGCGTTCGCCTGTTTTTGTAAAGCCAACAACCGATGGTGTTGTACGTGCGCCCTCTGCGTTTGCAATGATGACTGGCTCGCCGCCCTCTATAACAGCTACACAGCTGTTTGTGGTGCCAAGGTCAATACCGATAATTTTACTCATAATAATAACTCCTTTGTTACGTTTATTTACATTGTAATTTGTATTTTTTTAATTTTGTTTATATATCTGAACGCTTTTTAGCGGACATTCTTTTATTCAGCCACAACAACTGTTGCGTGGCGTATGATTTTTTCTTGCACTTTATAACCTTTTTGGTAAACAGTAACTACATCGCCACTTTCCATACCCTCAGGTGCTGGCACTTGCGAAACAGCGCTCATTGAGTTAGGGTCAAAAGGTTTGCCCTCTGCTTCAATTTCAGTTATATGCAAAGCCTCTAGTGCTTTTGCCGCTTTTCCTAGTGTCATTGTAACACCAGTTTTGTAGCTTTCATCTGTGCAAGGTGCTTTTTCGGCCATTTCTAATGTATCTAATATTGGCAAAATTTGGCTTATTGCAAAACTTATGCCGTCATTAAATTTTTGGTCTGCCTCACGTGCGGAGCGTTTGCGAAAATTTTCATACTCAGCTGCTGTGCGCAAAAGTTGTTCTTTAGCTGTTTTTGCGTTTTCCTCAGCTGCATCAAGCTTTGCTGTTAACGCCATCATTTCCGCTGCACTTGGCACAACTTCAACTTCTGGTGTTTGTTCAGCTTCTTCTGTGGTTTCAGCCGCTTGCTCTGCGTTTTCTTGCACTGTTGTTTCAGCAGTGCCCGCTTCACTGTTTGGTGTTACATCATCTTTTTTTGCAACTTTTTCTTTATCAAATTTTTTCATCTATTTGCTCCTAATTTATTATGACTCAAACACATTTCCGCCAAGGCCGACGGCAAAAGTTTCGAGTATGGGGATTAATTTCGGGTAATCCATACGAGATGGCCCTATCAATGCAACTGTCCCTGTCAGCCCACCGCCAGCGAGGTATCTTTTACTTATAATGCTAAGGCCTGGCATCCTTGGCATAAAATCCTCACCAAGGAAAACAGCTATATCATTATTTTGTGGGGTTATCAAGTTGCCAGCGGCTTCTTCATCATTTAATGTGCTCAAAAGCCTTGGTAAATATGTTTGTAGTTCAGGCCAGCGCAACAAATATTGTTCACCAGCTAAAAAAACATGTGGTTCTGATGAATCTTTTAAAAGCTCAGCGGCTGATATCACCACACTCTGAAAATTATAGCCAACTTTAACGCAAATGCTTTGCACCAAAACTTCGGTTAAATCATCAGGTACAACAAATGTCATCGTTTGGTTTAGCACTGCTGCTAAATTAGCGGCGTTTTCTCTACTGATACCGCCCTTAACCCTTGCAACACGTGTGTGTACACCGCCAGAGCTTGTAACTGCTAAAACAGCAGCGGAGTTACGCCCAACTTGCACAACTTCAAAATGTGCTATGCATAAATCCTCAGCATGTGCGGCTAGCACTGCGGCTGTGTATCCTGTCATTTTAGAGAGCGCTTTGCTCACGCCCTGTGCAAACTTTACTGGTTCTTTATCTAGGCTTGCAAAGGTTTTTTTAATTTGTGCAAACTCGTCAGTGGGTAGTAGCCTATTGCCCATAAGGAGATCCTGCAAATAGTAGCGATACCCCTCAGTGCTAGGTATGCGCCCTGCGCTTGTGTGCGGTTGCTCTAGCAAACCTAAACGTGTTAGCGCTGCCATCTCATTGCGTAGCGTTGCAGAGGAAACTCCCATATCAAAACGGTGTGCTAAAAGCCCACTGCCTACAGGTTCGCCTGCTTGCCCATACAAGGCAACTATTGCGCCGAGTATGCGTCTTTTACGTGCATCCATTGCCATGCCTTGTTCGCCTACCTTTCAGAGTTTGTATTTTAGTGTTTTAGCACTCTATGTGTTTGAGTGCTAACTCTATTATATGCAAAAAATTAAACTTGTCAAGCTTTCAATGATAAGTTTTAAAAACATTCATAATTAGTACATAATGTGTAAAGTAAGTTTGTTAAGTTGCTTTTAGCTAACTAATATTGCGCATATACCCTTTAAATTTTGTGCACAAAAGAAAAAAACTTAAAAAAACGTGCAATATTATATTTTTTTGGTATAATATAATTTGTACGATATATGCAAACAACAAAATTTATACTACTACAAAGAGGTAAAACAATGGCTTTAATAAAAGTTGATATATTTTCAGGTTTTTTAGGTGCAGGTAAAACAACTTTACTTAAAAAAATGATAGGCGAAAGTTTTAAAGGGCAAAAAATAGTTATAATTGAAAACGAGTTTGGCGAAATTGGCATTGATGGCGCATTTTTACAAGAGGCTGGCGTGCAAATAAACGAAATGAACAGCGGCTGTATTTGTTGCAGTTTAGTTGGTGATTTTCAAGAAGCGCTAAAAAAAGTTATAGCACAATATAACCCAGACCGTATTTTAATTGAACCATCAGGCGTTGGCAAACTTTCGGACGTTATAAACGCAGTTAATAACACCGCAAAGGAAGTACCTGTTGTGATAAACAGCACAATTGCAGTTGCAGATGTGCGCAAAGTTGTTATGTACATGAAAAACTTTGGAGAGTTTTATAACGACCAAATTAAAAGTGCAAAATGCATAATTTTAAGCCGCACTGGTGAAGCAACAGAGGCAAAAATTGCGCTTGCTACAGCTATGATTAAAGGCAAAAACTCTAAAGCCAATTTAATAACCACCCCTTGGGACCAACTTGAGGCTAGCCAAATTTTATCTGCAATGGAAATTGAAGATGCACTAACAAAAGAAATTGAAACTTTAAAAGCTCAACAAACTGAGCACAAACACG
>CAYJJL010000117.1:3237-6861 GCA_964370455.1 uncultured Faecalibacterium sp. | reverse complement strand
ATTAAAAATTAAACAAATATTATATTAAGAGGTGTGGAGCATGAAATACGCTCCTAAATTTAAAGAATATTTACCAATGTTTTTAACAGAGAATTATACAGAGGCGTATTGTTCATGGAATGATGAAATAAAACCTGACATGTCAAAAGAAAACCCATGGGGTATTATTTACAGATAATGTAGCTATAAACTAAAAAACAAGCATTCTGTATTATTTTTAGATGATGTTAATATGCGTTGCTTGTAGCAACAGGCAAGTATCAGGTAAAATAAAGTTACGATACTAAGGAGGTATTTGCTATGTTAAACGAAAATATTAAAACCATCAGAAAATCAAAAGGACTCTCGCAAGAAGAGCTTGCAGTTAAACTAAATGTAGTAAGGCAAACAATTTCTAAATGGGAAAAAGGATTATCTGTTCCAGATTCGGAAATGTTAATTACTATATCACAAATTTTTGAAACACCAGTAAGTGTTTTACTAGGAGAAAACATTTTTGAAGCACGAGCTGATGAACTAAGAGTAATTTCAGAGAAACTGGAAATTATAAATTTACAACTTTCACAGAGAAGTATCATAAAACGGAAAATATTTCACTGGATATTTATATCAATGAGTGTTGCTATAGTAGCAATTTTTGTTCTTATATATTGGTGGGGCAGTCCATACTTAGATTGGGATTATAGTAAACCTGATTTAGCTGTTGTAGGAACAATTTTACACGGCATCGAATGGTTATTTGTAAGGTTAGCACCAATTGCTTTTGTGACTGCAATTATAGGAATATTTTTAACACGCAAAAAAACATAAGGTTTTAGTTCTTTAGCTGTTAATGTTGAAAAAGAGGTTGTGACGAAATTTTCATTTCGTCACAACCTCTAATTTTTTAGTTACAGTGCTAGGAAACAAGCTTTTGTATGAGAGAGCGTACATTTAGTACGTGACCGAAATGCAAAAGTGCAGTTGACGACGCAATGTGTGCTTTATTGCGAGCTAGCTTAAAAAACAATTAGCCGCAAGAAAGTGCGCAGTGCTAGGAAACAAGCTTTTGTATGAGGGAGCGTACATTTAGTACGTGACCGAAATGCAAAAGCGCAGTTGACGACGCAATGTGTGCTTTATTGCGAGCTAATTTCGGTGGCGGCTTTATACATACGCTTATAAAGTGGCGGAAAAAACGCCTTTTTGTTAATCATATTATTTATACTTGCTGATGTTTTGCCTACCATATCGGCATAGTTAATACATAAAACTCGGCTTGTATTTTCGTCAATGGCTTCTACTTTAATTACAAAAGTATTTAGCGCACGTTCTCTGCCGTTTTGTGGTTTACCTGCTGTGCTGTATTTACTACCGCCTGGCATGCTTTCGTGCAAGATTGATTTGGAGGCAAAAATGCGTTCGTTTGCATCTATGGCGTTTAACACTACAAAATCACTTGGCTCTAACATTGGTATGTTTGTGGTTGCAAGTGCGGCTTCTAAACGTCCGTTTTCGTGCCAATCGTAAACTTGTAGTGGCTTTTTACTGTGGTCGTCTGGGTCGCTTACTGGGTCTATTACTGCGTAACCTTTTGGCGAGGTTATAAAATCAAAAAACTTTTGCGCGTTGGCTTTTACTATACCGCTTGCACGTGTTACGTCTACACCTGAGGCTTTTAAAACACCATCTATTGGTTTTGATTGCACTATTAAACCATCTTTGTTAAGCTCTGTTGCCCAACCAGTGGTTGCAAACATCTTTTTAGCCTCGGCAAACATTTTTTGCGCATGTGCTGGTGCGTCTGTTATATACTCCTCACCTATTAAATGCGCTTTACCCTCTGCTTTTGGCACACGTGCTTTTTTAAGCTCTTCTAGCTGTAATTCGGCATTTATTTTTGCAGTGCTATTTGCTACATCATAATAAGGCCATATTAAGTTTTCAAAAGTTTCTAGCACACATGGGTTCCACTTTTGTAGTTCTTCTGCTGGGTAATCTTTACGCATTGGTATGTGATATTCAACTTGCTTTTTATCTAACTCTTTTTCTAGCGAATTTGGCAAGTAAACAGTGTGGAAAAGCGTACTATTGTTTAGCTCTTTATGCCCTAGTGTACAAATTGGCCCAGCGGCTAGGTTATCTGCGTTAAATAACCAGTATTCATGCCCTGAATTTTCGCTATTTTCTGCAACATCTCGCACTATACCAGCTATAACATAACCTGCACCGTTTTGAGCATCGCTTTCAATACATGAAATTGTATATAAAAGTATTTTATCAGGGAATATATATTTATCCGCACTTTTAAAATCGCCTTTTGTAATGCGCTCAATTGAGTTATTACATTTTATTGCGTTTTCACCAATCATTTCTTCAATTGGTCCTTGGCGGTTTTCA
Source organism: uncultured Faecalibacterium sp. (assembly GCA_964370455.1). Lineage (GTDB taxonomy): Bacteria > Bacillota > Clostridia > Oscillospirales > Ruminococcaceae > Faecalibacterium. The sequence continues at coordinate 4,482 of CAYJJL010000117.1, read as the reverse complement.
GCATTTTTATATGCCTCAAAAATGCGTTATGGTAGCATTTCTTTTGAAAACCCTTTGTACATTACAAATAAATCTTGCTCTATAAAAGGCCTTGTTTGCCTGCCCATGTATGTGTACATATATGGACCCCAAGTATAGTTTTTATCTATAATATAATCAGAACTTTCAACACATGATTTTTGCATGTTTAAAACATGCTTGCCCACGCTTGAAACATCTAGCACTGGCAAAGTACCATAACCTACCACATGTTTGGGGAAAAGCTCTCCGTTTAAATCTTCGTCATAATGGCGTACAATTTCAGCTGTGTTTGTTGCTGGTGTGTGTAGCATGTATACTGAAATTTTATCATCTGGGTTTTCATAATCTGCAATTAGGTGTATGCAAGCTGCATCTATTTCTAGGCGCTTTGATGTTACGGTTTTTGCATCTGGTTTTAAGTTGCGCCTGTCTATTACGTACATCACTGTTTTTGGGTTTGGCAAAGCCGCACTTAACCAAGGTTTCCACAATTCAGCACCAGCGGCAAAAGCAGTATCAGCAAGCAATATATAATCCTTTGTAAAAATAAGTTCGTGTATACTTTGTAAAATCTCTATATCGTTGCCGTTCTCATCTGTTACATTCCACGCTTTAAAATCGTTTTTACCGTCCCACAACATTAGCTGACATGGGTGCGAGCCATCAGCTTGTTTGCCTTGAAAGTTTGCTAAAAACAGCTCATTTGTAACTGTATCTGTATAAATAACATGCGAGTTATTATAACCCGCAAAAAGGCCACCCATAACGTCTAGGTTATCCCCAGCCATCATAGGTAGCCATTCATTACGTTTGCCTAGTGCATCAACCGCACGCAAAGAATCACGCTCGATTATCCAAGGGCGGTCAACATCGCTAGTTATACCAAGGCGACCGTCTGGTAAAAGATACATGCCCTCTGTGTATGAAAAAATGCCAACACCTGGCGATAAAAACATTAAGCCAAAATTATCAAATTTATGCACTGTATCTTGTAACGCTACACGTGCAATAGCAGCAGGGTTCCACATAAAGCGGTTTTTTAACTTAACACCACTTTGTGAAAACTGCATTTTAACTAAGTTTGTATCGCCCATCATAAAAGCTTCAGGTGAGCCTAGGCACTGGCAGATATAAAGGTTGCCGTTTATATCCGCTGGTAAAGCTCCTCAAAGCACATTTAAATTAAACTCACCATCAATAGTACTTGTATTACATACATTGTAT
>CAYJJL010000117.1:0-3227 GCA_964370455.1 uncultured Faecalibacterium sp. | reverse complement strand
ATATAACGTAAGTTTGGATATATCTTTTTAAATTTAGCGTTTACATCTTTATCTTTTCGCATATTATCCCCTTTAATATTGTAATATTAAATGCTTTGCAAAAATTTTGTAAATGCTTTACGCCCTGTTTCATCCAACTTATAAACGCCTGCATCATGCAAAACTTCTGCAAAAACAAAACCAATTTCATCTTCAATAATACCATGTACATTTTCAGATGTTATATCATCATATTTTCGCAAAATTCCTTCTGCCCAATCTGCATGCGACGTTAAACAACCTGTAAAATCACAAGGTTTTTCTCCATCTAGTATAGCTTTTTCGAGTTCAGCCATTTCTGTTTTTAAGCGGCTAGGTAAAACTGCAAGACCCATAACTTCAATAAGGCCTATATTTTCCTTTTTAATATGATGTAGTTTTGCATGTGGGTGATAAACGCCTAATGGGTGCTCTTTTGTTGTAATATTATTACGCAAAACTAAATCTAACTCAAACTTGCCGTCTCGCATACGTGCAATTGGTGTAATGGTATTATGTGGTTCGTTTTCAGTTTCAGCAAAAACAAATGCCTCTTCATCAGTATACCCACGCCATGAGTTCAATATTTTATCGGCAAGTTCCACTAAGCGGTTATCATCTGCGCAACTTAAACGTATGCAACTCATAGGCCATTTTACAATACCTGCGTTTACATCCTCAAAACCATCAAAAATAAACTCTTTTTCTATAGGTGCTTTTGCCATAGCAAAATTGTAATTGCCACCTTGGAAATGGTCATGTGTTAGTATACTACCACCAACTATTGGTAAATCAGCATTTGAGCCAACAAAATAATGTGGAAATTGCCCTACAAAATCAAGCAACTTACGGAAAGTCGCTTTTTCAATCTTCATAGGTGTGTGCTGTGAATTGAAAACTATACAATGCTCATTATAATACACATATGGGCTATATTGCAAGCACCATTCACTATTATTTATCTCCACTGGTATAATTCTGTGATTTTGACGTGCTGGGTGGTTTATTCGGCCTGCGTAACCTACATTTTCACTACAAAGCTGGCATTTAGGGTAACTACTTTGCGGTGCATTTTTTGCCGCCGCTATTTCTTTTGGGTCTTTTTCTGGTTTAGATAAGTTAACTGTTATATCTAGTTCGCCATACGGGGTTTTGGTCACCCATTTTAAATCCTTTTTAATGCGGTAACGTCGCACATAATCGTTATCTTGACTAAAACGATAAAACCAATCTGTTGCAGCCTGTGCGCCTTCGTCGTCATAACGTGCCTCAAAGTTTGCTGTAACTATGCTTGGGCGTGGGGTTAATACACCCATTAGTTTTGTATCAAACAAATCTCTAGCTGTGCTGTTATCCTCACAAGCCCCACGGCTAATTGCATCGTTTAAAAGCACACGCAAAATACTTTCTAAATCTGTATATGGCTGTTCCTCGCTAGGTTCTTTGTAATCATCTAAACCTAGCACCATTAATAATTGATTAGTTATGTATATTGCATCCTCTTGCAAAATTAACCCTGTATCTATACCATAGTTTACAAGCTGTTTTATTGCGCAATTAATCATAGCTTAAAGCCTCCCTCTGGGCGTATTGAAAGCACATGGCATTTACCCTCGCCTAATACAGCCTCAGTTTGCGCTTTAAATTCTTTTAGCATATCTAATGGTACAAAAGCTTGTATTGTGCCAGCAAAACCGCCACCATGCACACGCACAGCACCTTTGCCACCTAACGCTTGTTTTGCAACTGTTATAGCAATTGCAACATCTTGCTCTGTTTTATAACCTGCTGGTATAACATTTTGCAATAACTGCCAGCTACTTTCGCCAGATTCATTAACTAAACGTAAAAATGCATCAAAATCATTAGCTAGCAAAGCCTCAACTTGTTTTGCAACACGTGCATTATCAGCATAAAAATGGAAAGCACGCAAAATCGCTCTATCGCCACAAGCTTTACGGCAAGCTGGTATATTTTTAAGGAATGTTTCATAAGGTACATCACGCAATACATCTGAACCGCAAATTTTTGCCACAGCACAGCACTCGTTTGGTACAGCTGCATATTCATCAGTTAAATCAGCATGGTCAGCACCTGAATCCAAAATGCAAAGCGCAAGCCCAGCTTTTGCAAAATCCACGCTAACTGGTGTTACAACTGGGTTTGTTTTATCCGCAAAATCAATTGTTATAATGTTGCCAACGCTAGATGCCATTTGATCCATCAAACCGCAAGGTTTGCCAAAATAAACGTTTTCCACCCATTGTCCAATTTGTGCTATTTCAACTGCGCTAACTTTTGCAGGGGTACCCTCTTTGCCTAAAAACAGCTCATTTAATATAGTACCAATCAAAACTTCAAAAGCTGCACTTGATGAAACACCGCTACCCTTTGGTACATTGCTTGCAATATATACATCTAAACCTGTTAGTTTTGCACCACGCTTTTTAAAAGCTGCACATGTGCCACGCAAAAGTGACGGGGTTTCGTTTTCTTCATCTTTGTGTATTTCTAAATCTGTAAGGTTTATTTCACAAAGGTCGTAGCCTTCGCTCTTTACTCGCAAGGTATTTTTATCATTTAAGCTAGCTGCTGCTATCATATCTATGTTAACACTACCTGCAAGTACACGCCCGTGTTGGTGGTCAGTGTGGTTGCCACCTATTTCTGTGCGACCAGGAGCACTAAAAAGTGCTACTTGCTCTTTTGCACCAAAGGTTTCTTCTAACTCATTTATGATAGTTATAAATCGCTCAGCGTATATTTGAGCGTTTTGTCCATCACAACAATACAAATTTGCCAGCACTTGCTCATAGTTACCGTTTTTAAGAGAATTTTTCAACTCTACATTGTTTTTCATATGATTACCTCCTAGAGTATGTAATTTATAGTTTGCAAATATAATAATAAACTAATGATTAAATTACAAGGTTTTGCAACATTATTAACTGTTGCAAATTATAATTTACATAAAAGCATTATTTTTTTATATACATTTTAAAAAAATATGTGAAATTTTAACTAAATATTTTTATATAAGCTATATAAATAGTACAATAATAATAATTTTCAGAGAAATTTGTTTTTTTTACTTGACAGTTTACCAGTTTAAGCGTATTATAGGTATAGTAATAGGTGTAATATAATATTTATATAAAAATATAAATATTAAAAGATAAGAAGAGAATTGAATTAAAAAGCAAATTGGG
>CAYJJL010000116.1:0-6885 GCA_964370455.1 uncultured Faecalibacterium sp. | reverse complement strand
AATATTGTGTAATAATATACAATCGGTGTGCAGTTGATAGTTTAATGGAGCATATACTAAAACCTAGTGTTTTATTTAAATTATATTTCGCCGTTTATAAGCGCAGTTTGCACAGCGGCTAGGTTTTTGTAGCAGGCTGTATATAGCTTTTCCATCTCATCGTTAGAGGGTAAGGTATCTGGCACCATAACAGTTATAAAACCGCCAGCCGCCGCACCACGTATGCCATTGTAGCTATCCTCAAGCACCATGCAATCCGCTGGGTTAATACCCATTTTTTCAGCCGCTAGGAGAAAAATATCAGGTGCCGGTTTTGATTTTGGTGATTCGCTACCGCAAACTAAAACATCAAATTGTTCAAGTAAGCCGTGCTGTTTTAAGTTGTTTTCAACAAGTGTTCTATCACTGCTTGATGCTATGGCAATAGGTAGATTATTAGCCTTGCAATATGCTATAAGTTCATCTATGCCTGGTTTTTTAGGCACAGGTGCACTAAAAAATGCTTCTGTTGATATTTCGCTAAAATCTGCAAGTGCTTTTTCTATATCAATGCTATCGCCATAATGTTTGCGCAAAATACCAGGCAATGCGCTACCAGCAGCACCGCAAGTATCAAGTATCAATGCGTGAACAAGTTTTAAACCTTGTTTTTCAAGTGTGGGTATCCAAAAACCGTCCCACATTGGTTCAGTATCAAACATTAAGCCGTCCATGTCAAAAATAATACCTTTTGTCATATCTATCCCCTTTTTTATCTAATAAATTAACAAACCAGTTTTGGTTTAAACAAGTTTTATTATAGCATAAAATATAAAAAAATACCTTATAATGCATGCAAAATAAATACTAATTTTAAATAAAATTAAAAGGTGTCAAAAAAAGTGGTTGCCAATGGCTATTAATGTTGCTATAATAAAGTAATAAAGTGAAAAACCACAGTAGAAAGAGGAGAAAACCACAATGTTAGATATAAAAATAACACTAGCTGATACGCTAAAACAAAAACCAGCGGACGAAACAAAACTAGGTTTCGGTAAGCTTTTTACAGACCATATGTTTGTGGTTAATTATCAAGAGGGCAAAGGTTGGTACGATGCACGCATAGTGCCTTATGGCCCTTTTTTGTTAGACCCTGCTTCTTCTGTGTTTCATTATGCGCAAGAAATTTTTGAAGGTATGAAAGCATACCGCACAGCTCAGGGCGAGATAAATCTTTTTCGCCCTGATTGCAACGCAAAACGCATGATACAATCAGCCGATAGGCTGTGTATGCCTATGCTATGCGAGGAGGATTTTTTGCAAGCTATAAACACACTTGTTGATGTTGAGCGTGATTGGGTGCCACATGCAGATGGCGCTAGCCTTTACTTGCGCCCATTTGCTTTTGCTTGTGATGATAGCCTTGGCGTACATGCGGCGGCAAACTATACTTTTTGCATAATTGCTTCACCATCTGGTGCATATTACGCAGAGGGGCTAAACCCAATACGCATTTATGTTGAGGACGATTACATTCGTGCTGCGCCTGGTTTAACTGGTTACTGCAAATGCGGTGGTAACTATGCAGCGTCAATAAAAGCTGGCCACCTTGCAGGGCAAAAAGGTTATGCACAAGTGCTTTGGCTTGATGGTGTTGAGCGCAAATATGTTGAAGAAGTTGGCAGTATGAACATCTTTTTTAAAATTGCTGGCAAAGTGTACACAGCGGCAATTGAGGGCACAGTGCTAGAGGGTGTTACACGCCGTAGCGTTATAGAGCTATTAAAAGATTGGGGTTATGATGTAGCCGAGGGCAAACTTGCAATTGCTGATGTTATGCAAGCAGGCAGAGATGGCACACTTGAAGAAGTTTTTGGCACAGGTACAGCGGCAGTTGTAGCACCAATTAAAGAGCTAACATGGAAAAGCGAAGATGTACAAGTTGGCGATGGCAACATTGGCACAGTAACACAAAAATTATACGATACATTAACAGGTATACAATGGGGCAAAATTGCAGATACCAAAAACTGGACAGCAAAAGTTGCAAAAAAATAATAAACTTACACGTATGTGATTTTTTATGATTTTTAAAAAAGGCGAAAAATAATTATTAAAACACGGCGGTGTAGCAGATTAAAAATCTGTTGCACCGCCGTGTTTTTTGTGAATGTCAAATTAATCGTATGTTTGTATACGTGTATAATATATTTAGTGGCAAAATTATATGTTGCATTATAAGCAAAAAAGCAACAGCTGGCATTTTATTGCTCGCTGTTACTTTAAAAAAATTATAAAATTTCGCTTAGTTTTGATGTGCCTATTGTGCCTTGTGGCATATCGCATGCAAAGTTTTCTGCTATGCTTGCGCCTATATCTGCAAAGCTATCACCATCTTTAATCGCACCGCCGTTTTTATAACGTGGTGAATACACTAAAAATGGTACTTTTTCCCTAGTGTGGTCTGTGCCTTTATAGGTTGGGTCGTTGCCGTGGTCGGCTGTTATAATTAATAAATCGTCTTTAGTGAGCAGTGGCAAAAGCTCGCCTAGTTTAACATCAAAGCGGTCAATCTCCTCTGCATAACCTTTAACATCTCGCCTGTGTCCCCAAAGCGCATCAAAATCAACTAAATTTGTAAAGCAAAGGCCTTCAAAATCAGTTTTAGCAAGATCAATAGTTTGTTCCATGCCATGCACAGAGCTTTGCGAATGTATAGCGTAGGTTAAACCCTCACCATCAAAAATATCTTCTATTTTGCCAACACCAAGCACATCTTTGCCACTTTGTTTTAAAGCGTCAAGTGCTGTTTGTGTAGGTGGTTTTAATGCGTAATCTTTGCGGTTTGGTGTGCGTTTAAATTCACCAATTTTTTTGCCTAAATATGGTCTTGCAATAACTCGCCCAACACGCCATTCATCTTTAAGCGTAAGCTCTCTTGCAATTTCGCAGTATTTATATAGGTTATCTAAACCCATTGTTTCCTCGTTGCCACAAATTTGCAAAACCGAATCTGCCGAGGTGTAAACTATAAGTTCGCCATGTTCAATTTCTCTGTGAGCAAGTTCGTCTAAAATTTCAGTACCGCTGGAGCTTTTGTTGCCTATAATTTTACGGCCTGTTTTTTCCTCTAGCATGGCAATTAACTCTGGCGGAAAACCAGTTTCAGTAAAAGTTTTAAAAGGTTTTTGGGTGTGTATGCCAACCATTTCCCAGTGGCCTGTCATTGTGTCCTTGCCGTTGCTTGCCTCGCTTAGTTTGCAGTAGCGCCCAAGTGGGTTTTCAGCAGGTGCTACGCCTTGTAGTGCATGCAGGTTTGCCATGCCAAGGCGCTTTAAGTGTGGTATGCTTAATGTGGCGTTTTGCGCTATATGCCCAAAAGTATCTGAGCCAGCATCGCCATATAGTTCAGCGTCAGCACTTGCGCCAACACCAAGCGAATCTAATACTATTAAAAAAATGCGTTTATAATTGTTCATTTAAAATCTCCATGTGTTATTTGTTTTATTTAGCTAGCCAGATAAACATAAGCAATAAATCGGTTTGTGTTTAAATAAAAACATAGCTAAACAAAGCGCAACACAATTTATTGTTCGCTATCTTGTTTTATCAAAAGGCGCAAGGCTTCTATGCCTACTTTTATTGCGCTTTCTGTATCGTGCGAAATGTTGTTTTCCATATCTAAAGCGGCACGTTCTTGGTTGCCAACAACGTGGAAGGTTGAGCCACACCTAACATTAAGCGCACTTGCTACAATAAACAAAGCGGCTGATTCCATCTCAGAGGCTTTGCAGCCTAGGCGCTTCCAGGCTTCCCATTTTTGTGTTAACTCGTAGCTAACAGGCATGCGCTCTGGTGAGTGTTGGCCATAAAAAGCATCTTTACACTGCACAACACCTGCGTGGTGTGTGTAGCCAAGTTTTTTTGCGGCTTTAACAAGTGCATTTGCAACCTCTAAATCAGCCACAGCAGGAAACTCTATTGGTGCATACTCCTTACTGGTGCCCTCCATGCGTATTGCGCCAGTAGCAACAACAACGTCGCCACCTTTAACGGCTAAATCTATGCCACCGCATGTACCAACACGCACAAAGGTGTGTGCGCCACACTTAACAAGCTCTTCCATAGCTATGGCGGCAGATGGCCCACCTATGCCTGTTGAAGTAACGCTAACCTTAACGCCATCTAATGTGCCTGTATATGTCACATATTCCCTTTGGTCTGCCATTAAAACAGGGTTATCAAGATATTTTGCTATTTTTGCACAGCGTTTTGGGTCACCTGGTAAAATAACGTATTGCCCCACATCACCTGTGCGCAAGCCTATATGGTATTGTAAACCCTCTTCGCCAGAATAATTTTGCATTTTGTTCTCCTTTTTATAGCAAGGCTAAAACCTCGCTAGTTGTGCATTTTGCGCATGCTTTTTGCGCTAAAAGCTCTGCTTTGGTAAAATCCAAGTTGCGCAATAAATAGCGCATTTTCGGTATATTGCCCGAACACATGGATAGTTCATCTATGCCAAGCCCTAATAAAAGTGGCAAGGCTCTTTCATCGCCTGCAAGCTCGCCACATACAGCTACGTGCTTGCCAGCTTTGTGTGCTATGGCAGTTACATAACGTATGGAGCGTATCACCGCAGGGTGGAAACTATTGTAAAGCGAGGCAACACTGCTGTTACCTCTATCAACGGCAAGTAAATACTGCGTTAAATCATTTGTACCTATGCTAAAAAAATCTGCTTCTTTGGCAAATTGTTCTGCAAGTAAAACCGAGGCTGGTGTTTCTATCATCATACCAACCTTAATTGTGTGGTTATATGCAATGCCAGCAGCTGCAAGCTCTTTTTTGCAAGCATCAAGCAAAGTATTAGCCTCTCGCAGTTCGTCTAGCGATATTATCATGGGGTACATTATGTGTATATCGCCAAAAGCACTCGCACGTAAAATTGCCCTTAGCTGTGTTTTAAAAATATCCTCTAAGGTTAGTGAAAAACGTATAGAGCGCAAACCTAAAAATGGGTTTTCCTCTTGAGGTAGGCTGTAATAAGGTAGGTTTTTATCTCCGCCTATATCTAATGTACGTATAACTATAGAGTTTTCTGTTTGCAATACAGCTGTCTTGTATATGTTAAATTGTTCGTCCTCCGTGGGGAAGTTAGTGTTTTGCATATATAAAAACTCCGTACGAAACAAACCTATACCGTCTGGTAAGGTTTGTTTCGCAGCGGTTAAGTCTAAAAGCGTGCCTATGTTTGCACAAAGGTGCATTTTATGCCCGTCTTTAGTAATAGAGGGCAAATGTTTTGTTTTTTCAAAAACTTGCTTTTCATCACGGTAAGTTATAGCTTTTTTTGTGTATAGTGCTTTTGTGTTTTCGTCTGGGTGTATAATAATAATATTCTCCACAGCGTCTAAAATTATTTCGTCGCCGTGTTCAACAAGTTCTAAAATATCACTAGCACCAATAAAAGCTGGTGTTTCCTTTTGGCGTGCAAGTATCGCAACATGGCTGGTTGTGCCACCTTTTGCAGTTACAAAACCCTGTACAAAATCAAGGTTCATATTTATTGTGTCCGAGGGGGTTAAATCATCGGCTACAACAATAACAGGGCTGGAAATATTAGCAAAAGCATCTGTTGTTAAACCTTGCAAAAGTTCCATGATGCGCCTTGAAATATCTTTAATATCCGCTGAACGTTCTCTTAAATATTTATCTTGTAGTGTATCAAACATTGCGCAAATTTCGCATGTGGTTTCACTTAAAGCATGCTCGGCATTTTTAAGTTCAGTTTCTATTTTTTCTGAAACACTTTGTGTAAAAACTGAGTCCTGTGCAAGCTCGGCATGGGCTACAAATATATCGGAGCGTTTGGATAAAATTTTTAGTTGTTCAATAGCGATGGCAAGTGCGTTTTTATAGCGTTCAATCTCATCTTGTTTTTGTTCAGGCAATATATTTTGTGTGTTAATTGTTAGCTCTTTTTTTTGCAGTACAAATACCTTGCCTATCGCAATACCTTGAGATATAGAAGTGCCTATGGATAATTTACGCATGGTAGGTACTCCTTTCCTTGTAAATGTGTAAAAATTTACACATCAAAACAAACGGTGTTAAGTATCTGTTATAGTTTTTTGTTATCACAAACTTTTACATGCTAAATTAAGATAGTTTCTATAAAAAATATAGTGTTTTTTATTCCGTGATTTGCTCTATAAAAGTTGTGATTTGCTCAAGCACGGCTTGTTCGTTTTCGCCCTCGCAAATAACATTTATCTCTGAGCCACCAGTAGCGCCAAGTGTCATAATATTAATGATGCTAGTGGCGTTTGCTGTTTTGCCGTTAAGCTCCAAGGTTACAGCACAGCCACATTTTTTGGCTATGTCTACAAGCTCGGTTGCAGGGCGTGCGTGCAAGCCAATTGGACAAGTTATAACTACTTTTTTTTCTACCATAGTTTTTAACCTCTTTTCTAAAATATTATATATATAAATTAGCTTTAGGTTGGCAGGTTTAACCAAAGTATAAAATGGGTTAACTTTCTTTCGCATACACAACAAAACTACCTAAATAAGCTTAACACAAATTTAAGTCATGCGGTTATGGTAATAAGGGTTGGTAAAGTAAGCACACCTTGCCAATATTTTTACGTAATTTGGTTAACCATTGCCACCAAAGCATAACATCTCATGTTAAAATAATAACTCTTACCAATGGTGTTTGGCAAGAGTTATTTTGTATTTTTTCATCAAATATTTAATTTTTATTAAATACTAACAAGTTTATCAAATCTTTTTATAAAATAATACAAGTATTTTTTATTGTTAACCGTTGCTTTTTGCTATATCCATGCCAGCTTTTACCATACGTAAAAGTCTTGTGCTTGCACTGTAGCAAAGTTCTGG
>CAYJJL010000115.1:1515-6894 GCA_964370455.1 uncultured Faecalibacterium sp. | reverse complement strand
TTATACAGTTTACGATATTATATCAATAGTTGATAGCTCAAGTATACCACGTAAATTGATTGAAATTGAGCTTACAGAAAGAGTTGCACTGGAAGGTACTAAAAAAGTTAAAGCTTTTGAAAAAGCCTTGCACGATAACAATTTTAAAATTTCAATGGATGATTTTGGCACAGGTTATTCATCATTTGCGACATTGCAAGATATAGATTTTGACGTTATCAAATTAGATAAAAGCTTTATGCCTAGCGATGAAATAGGCAAAAAAGATCATCGTATAGTGCGTTCAATGGTGCAAATGGTTAAAACTTTGGGCAAAAAATCTGTTGCTGAAGGTGTTGAAACTGAAGAACAATTTGAATTATTGCAAGAAATGGGTTGCGATATAGCACAAGGCTATTTGCTCTCGCGCCCAGTTGAAATAGACACATTTAGCGATATGATGAATACCCAAGCAAATAAAAATATTAAAGAGTAAGTAATATAAAAGCAAAGCGCTACATTTACATTAGTAAAGTGGCGTTTTGCTTTTTTATTGCTAATATTTAGTAGTAGTGCAAACAAAAAACTTACCTAGGTATGTTTTTTCTGAAATTTTTTCTTCGCTTCGTTCTAAAAAATGGCGAAAAATCTATATTATTAAAACATTCAAATCAAATTTTTTTGATATGAGTGTTGACATTTGTTTTTTCTAGATGTATAATGGTGACATAGTCAAATCAAAAAAAGTTGATTTGAAGAAAGCGAGGGACGTGTAATGTCTATAGAAACAGAAAAAATTGCTAAAATTTTCCAAGCGTTATGCGATGAAAAACGTGTTAGCATTATTAAATATTTACAAACAGGCGAAAAATGCGCATGTAATATTTCAGATTATTTAGAGTTTTCTCAGTCAAAACTTTCTTATCATATGAAAATTTTATGTGAGAGCGGGCTTGTTGAAAGTTGCAGTGTAGGTAAATGGACACATTACTGCATAAGCGAAAACGGTTTTAAAAGTGCAGAAGCTATTTTAAAGCAATTAGGCACATTTGTAGCAGATACAAGCGATGAAGCTTGTTGTAATAAACAAAAGGCCATTTAAGCAATGGCTTTTTTAAAGAAAAACACATCAAAAAAAATTGATTTGAGAAGAGAGGCGTTTTATGGAGGCAATTAAGGCAGGTTGGGATTTTTTCCAAAACCAAATTTTAGGTATGCATTGGCTTAATGATTTAATGGGGCAAATGTTAACGGCGTTAGGGTTAGATATTACCACTGCGATAGGTGGCAGCATACAGTTTTTTTTATATGATGTAATTAAAATTATAGTTTTACTTTGCTCGCTAATTTTTATGATTTCATATATACAAAGTTATTTTCCGCCAGAACGCAGCAAAAAAATATTGAGCCGTTTTAAAGGCATTTGGGCAAATATTGTTTCTGCCTTGCTTGGCACAGTTACACCTTTTTGCTCGTGTTCATCGATACCACTTTTTATGGGTTTTACTAGCGCAGGTTTGCCAGTTGGCGTAACTTTTTCGTTTTTAATTTCCTCACCAATGGTAGATTTAGGCAGCCTTGTTTTATTAATGAGTATTTTTGGCTGGAGAGTTGCCGTTGTTTATGTTATAGTTGGTTTAGTTATAGCAGTTTTAGGTGGTACTTTACTTGATAAACTAGGCATGAGCCGCTATGTTGAAGATTTTATCTTAAATGCTGGTTCAATTGATATTGATTCCCCAAATTTAACAAAAAAAGAACGTGTTATTTTTGCTAAAGAACAAGTAGTTTCTACATTTAAAAAAGTTTTACCTTACATTTTAGTAGGTGTTGGTATAGGCGCTGTTATACACAACTGGATACCACAAGATGTTATTGAAACAGTACTTGGTAGCAATAACCTATTTGGCGTTATACTTGCAACTTTGGTTGGTGTGCCTATGTATGCTGATATTTTTGGTACTATACCAGTTGCTGAAGCTTTACTTGCTAAAGGCGCACAACTTGGCACAATTTTATCTTTTATGATGGCTGTTACAACTTTGAGCCTACCATCAATGATTATGCTTAAAAAAGCTGTTAAACCTAAACTTTTAGGCGCATTTATAGCAATTTGTAGTTTTGGCATTATAGCCGTTGGTTATTTATTTAACGCAATACAACCTTTCTTAGTGTGATAAGTATTTGTTTTTGATTTAAACATGCGATTAAATGGGGGGTATATGAGCAAAAAACGTATAGCGCAAATTTTAGTTCCGCTTTTTATGATAGTTGGTGTTGCTGCTATTTGGATTACACAAAATACAAACAGCACAGCACAAGCACAAAACAGTGAAGATGCAACCCAAGAAAATACTGATTTTGCTATAGATGCAGATACTATAGACCTTGAAGCATTAACCGCATATGGCCTACCTATGATAATAGATTTTGGTGCAGATGAATGTGTACCATGTGTGGAAATGGCACCAGTTTTGCAAACATTAAATGCAGATTTACAAGGACAGGCGATAATAAAATTTGTAGATGTTTGGAAATACCCCAATGCCGCAGATGGTTTCCCACTACAGGTTATACCAACACAGGTTATTATTAATGCTGATGGTACGCCATATTTGCCAAGTGAAGAATTAGCAGAGCAAATAGGCTTTACTATGTATGAGCGCAAGGAAACAAGCGAACATGTTTATACTGTGCACCAAGGCGGTTTGACAGAGGAACAAATGCTTGCGATTTTAGCTGATATGGGGGTGGAATAGTTGGATACTGTTATACAAGCAGTTTCTGATTTACTGGCGCAAAACTCATGGTTAGCGCCTTTACTTGCACTATTGGGCGGTGTGCTAACATCTTTTACGCCCTGCGCGCTTTCAAGTGTTCCGTTAGTAGTTGGCTATGTTGGTGGCACTGGCGGTAAAAATACTAAACGTGCTTTTGCACTTTCGTTAACTTTTGCGTTAGGTTCGGCTATAACTTTTACTATACTAGGGGTTATAGCCACCTTTGCAGGTAGTTTAATAGGCACTTCGGCCTCGTGGTGGTATATGGTACTAGGTGCATTAATGTTTTTAATGGCACTACAAACTTGGGATATATTTGAAATTATCCCCTCCACATACTTAGCATCAAAAAACACTAAAAAAGGTTACTTGGGGGCACTTTTAGCTGGTATATTAGGTGGTGTGTTTTCATCGCCATGCTCAACACCTGTGCTTATTGTGTTACTTGCAGTTGTGGCTGGTGGCTCAAATATGGCTTGGGGTATGTTGTTGTTATTGCTTTACTCAGTAGGGCATGGCATACTAGCTGTTATTGCTGGTACATCAGTAGGTTTTGTGCAAAAACTTTCGCAAAGCGAAAAATACAGCAAAGTTAGCAAGATTTTAAAAATAATTATGGGTACATTAATGACCTTGATTGGTTTTTATATGTTTAACTTGGCTTTTTAATATGTGTTAAAACAAACTTTAAATTTAAAGGAGTAAATTATGCAAAAGATTATTGTTATAGGTGCTGTTGCTGCTGGTACATCGGCTGCTGCTAAAGCTCGCAGAAATGATGAGCATGCTCAAATAACTATATACGAAAAAGATATACACATTTCGTATTCTGGTTGTGGTATGCCTTATTATATAGGCGGCGAGGTTGATAGTGTTGATAGCCTAACACCTCGAACCCCAGCATTTTTTAAAAAGAAATATAACATAGATGTTAAAACAGGTTTTGAAGTACTTAGCATAAACGCGGAAAAACAAGAACTACAAGTTAAAGAGTTATCAACAGGTGAAACATTTACAGATAGTTACGATAAACTTGTAATTTCAACAGGTGCAGTGCCAGCAAAACCACCAGTAAAAGGCATAGATGCTGAAAATGTGTTTTTCTTGCGCAATATTAGAGATGCAATAGGCATTAAAAATTATATAACAAACAAAAAACCAAAAACTGCTTTAATTGCTGGCACAGGTTTTATAGGTTTTGAAGTTTTAGAAAACCTTTTGCACCTTGATATTGAGGTTAGCATAGTAGAGCTTGCAAATAAAATTACACCTAACCTTGATGCAGATATGGCAACTTTTTTAGAGGGTGAGCTTGCTAAAAAAGGCATAAAAGTTAAAAAAGAGTGTGGCATTAGTGAAATAAAAAATGGCACAGCAATTTTAACAGATGGCACAGAGCAAGCTTGCGATATGGTTATACTTTCAACAGGCGTTAAACCAAATGTTGAACTTGCAAAAAATGCAGGTGTCACGCTTGGTGAAACTGGTGCAATAGCAGTTGACGAAAAAATGCAAACAAATGTGCCTAATATTTACGCTTGTGGCGATTGCATTGAAACATTTTCAGTAATTACAGGCAAAGCAACTTACCGCCCACTTGGTAGTACTGCAAACAAAACAGGGCGCATTGCTGGTGATAGTTTAACAGGTGGTACTTTAACATATAAAGGCAACCTCGGCACTGGTATTTTTAAGCTGTTTGATTTAACAGTTGCGAGCACTGGTTTAAACGAAAGCGAGGCAATTGCTAACGGGTATGAGGTTGAAGTTTGCCATAACATAAAACCAAGCAAACCTGATTATATGGGTGGCAAAGAAATGGTTATTAAAGGCATAGCAGATAAAAAAACAGGCCGCTTACTAGGCGTGCAAATTGTAGGTTTTGATGGAGTTGATAAACGCATAGATGTTTTTGCAACACTTATAACCTATAAAGCGAGCGTTGATGAGCTTTTCCACTTAGATTTAGCATATGCACCACCGTTTTCAACCACTAAGGACCCAGTGCATTACACTGGCATGATTTTGGATAATGCTATTAACAATGATAGAGGCCTAATAACAAGCGAACAACTTGCAAAACTTGATATTCCTGTGCAACTTGTTGACGCACGTGCACCATCAGATTACGAAAAAAAGGGCACAGTAGGCAAGGCTGTTAACATACCACAAGCTAGTTTGCGTGATGATGATTTAAAACTAGATAAAGATGTTTTAACAGTTACATTTTGCAACAAAGGTGTTACAGGTAATGCTGCACAAAACATATTAAAAGGCAGAGGATTTAAAAAAGTGCTTAATCTTTCTGGCGGGCATAGGTTTTATAAAGCTTGCGATAAAAAGTAAAATTTAATTTCTAAGGTGTATAAATAAAACGAAAGTAAACAACATGTATATATTTCTGGGAGGGAATAACAATGGGATTTTTTGATTTTTTAAAAAAGGATAACACACAAGAGGCTAAAAAAACAGTTAACGAAAACGGCGAAGAAATGGCAATGTGCGACTGTGGCAGTATGTGCAAAGTTTCTGACATAGAGGCTAAAAAAGCTGAGGAAGCAGCAAAAGCACAAGGTTGCTGTGGTGGTGCTGCGGAGCAAAGCTCTTGTTGCGGTGGCGA
>CAYJJL010000115.1:0-1415 GCA_964370455.1 uncultured Faecalibacterium sp. | reverse complement strand
GGTGGCGATACACCTAAAGCTAGCGGTGGTTGCTGTGGTAGTGTTTCAGGCGATGACATAGCAAATGCGACGGCAAACATGGCAAATGGCGCTAGTGTAAAAGTTTTGGGTTCTGGTTGTAAAAAATGCAACGATTTAGAAGCTAACACAAAACAGGCACTTGAAAGCCTTGCAATGGATACAAGCATAGACCACGTTACAGATTTTGCTCAAATTGCAGCGTATGGCGTTATGAGCACACCAGCACTTGTAGTTGATGGCAAAGTTGTATCTTATGGCAAAGTGTTAAAAACAGATGAAGTTGTTGCGATTTTGAAAAAAGCACGTGGATAATTTTAAGATATAAACAAAAAGTAGGGGAAATCAAATGGAAAAAAACAAACAACAGGGCATAGGGTTTTTTGAAAAATATTTGACAGTTTGGGTCGTTATATGCATGGTGGTAGGCGTACTAATAGGTAAATTTGTACCAGCTATACCAGATTTTTTAGGCAACTTTGAGTATGCAAATGTATCAATACCCATAGCAATTTTAATTTGGCTTATGATATATCCAATGATGATGAAAGTTGACTTTCAAAGTGTTAAAAATGTTGGCAAAAACCCTAAAGGTCTTTTTGTAACATGGGTTACAAACTGGTTAATAAAACCTTTTACAATGTTTGGTATAGCATGGGTGTTCTTTTTTGTTATATTTAAAGGTTTTATCACACCAGAGCTAGCGCAGGAGTATCTAGCAGGTGCGGTGTTGCTAGGCGCAGCACCTTGTACAGCGATGGTTTTTGTATGGAGCCACTTAACAAAAGGCAACGCAGCATATACTGTTGTACAAGTAGCAACTAACGATTTAATTATACTAATTGCATTTACACCTATAGTTGCGTTTTTGCTAGGTGTTAGTGGTGTTAGCGTACCTTGGGATACACTAATTTTATCAGTTGTACTATTTGTTGTTATACCTTTAGTTGGCGGTGTTGTAACACGTAACGTAGTTACAAAAAATAAAGGTGTAGAATATTTTGAAAAAAGCTTTATACCTAAATTTTCTAACATAACAATTATAGGTTTGCTTTTAACTTTAACACTTATATTCTCTTTCCAAGGGCAAGTTATTTTGGAAAATCCATTGCATATAGTATTAATAGCTGTGCCTTTAATCATACAAACAGTGTTTATTTTCTTTATAGCATATTTGGCGTCAAAAGCATTGAAATTACCGCACAGTGTTGCAGCACCTGCTGGCATGATAGGCGCATCAAACTTTTTTGAGCTTGCTGTTGCTGTTGCCATTGCATTATTTGGCACAGATAGCCCCGTGGCACTAGCTACAATAGTAGGCGTTTTGGTAGAGGTACCAGTTATGCTTATACTTGTTAAATTTGCAAACAACACTAAAAAGTGGTTTAAAGAAGTGG
>CAYJJL010000114.1:4736-6942 GCA_964370455.1 uncultured Faecalibacterium sp. | reverse complement strand
TAATACTGAAAAAGATTTTTCGGAAAATCAAACGTATATGCGTGCTTTGGAGGGTGATTATTATATATCTATACCAGAGTTTACATTTGATTATTGGGATGTTGTTTTAGATATTTGTGTACCAGTTATAAAAAATAACGAAGTTGTAGCAGTTTTGTTTAGTGAACTTTCAGTTGGTGATTTTTTTGAGTTTAAACAAATGGTGGTTAACGAAAAAGGCGATTTATTTATTTTAGATTATAATTTAAATATGATTTTTTCATCAAATGCTAACCATGAAGGCATGAGCGCAATACCTGATGGCGATATGCAAGAGATGGGTGTTGAAAATGTCTTAAATGCTCAAGCGGAAATTTTAGCAGGGTTAAGTGGTAGTTTTCATTACGACTATTATGGCGATTCAAAAGTTATGATTTACATGCCTATTGATATGACAGAATGGGTTGTAGCCATGAACGTTGAAACTAATATAATAAATAGAAACCTTGCTATTGCAGTTGAGCAATTGAAGATTATTTGCCAAGCTATTTATTGGTTTTTGATAGGGCTTATTGTTTATATATGGTTTTCGCAAAATCGTTCTATGAAAGAGCTTGAAAAGACTGCATATTATGATAGTTTAACTTTACTACCTAACATGGCAAAGCTTAAAAAAGACATGAAAGAGATTTTAGCACATAATAAAGCTAAGCGTTTTTCAATTGCTATTTTTGATATAGAAAATTTTAAAGTGTTTAACGAAATGTATGGTTTTGAAATGGGTGACCGTTTACTAAAAAATATGAAACCTTTTAGTGAAACTTTACAAGTACCAAATTTGATTTTTGCACGCACTGGCGCTGATAAATTTGCCGTGTTTGCAGAAACTGAGGTTTTAAGCGATATCAATTTGCTTATAGCTAAAGGTATTGAATACTTTGATAAAACTTTGCCAGAACTAAAAGACCATGATGCTACTTTTAAATGTGGTAGATATGAAATTGAACTTGGTGAAACAGATGTAGATGGTGTTATTAACAAGGTTATTATAGCGCATAAAACAGCAAAAGAAACACAGAGCATGCTGCTTTGTGAATATGATGAAACACTAAAAACCAAAATTTTAAACGATGCAGATATAGCAAATAAAATGCGTATAGCCTTAAAAAACAAAGAGTTTAAGCTGTTTTTGCAACCTAAATTTAGCGTGACAGGGGATAAACTGATAGGTGCTGAAGCACTTGTAAGGTGGATTGAACCAGATGGCTCTATTATTTACCCAGATAGTTTTATACCATTATTTGAAAAAAATGGTTTTATACTAGAGTTGGATGAATACATTTTAGAGACAACTTGTGCAATGTTAAAAAAATGGAACGATAAAGGTTTTGAATATTTGCCAATATCTGTTAACTGCTCAAGGTTAAATATAAATAAACCAAATTTTGTTGAGGATATTGTTGCAATAGTAGATAAATATAACGTACCACATAAGTTTATTGAAATTGAAATAACGGAATCAACTACTACCGATAACGAAGAAATTTTACAAGTTTTATTTACAAAGTTAAGAGCTTTAGGATTTAAAATTTCCATAGATGATTTTGGTTCTGGATATTCTTCTTTAAGTATGCTTAA
The DNA here is from genome assembly GCA_964370455.1 of uncultured Faecalibacterium sp. GTDB lineage: Bacteria > Bacillota > Clostridia > Oscillospirales > Ruminococcaceae > Faecalibacterium. Next base: position 5,325 of record CAYJJL010000114.1, on the reverse strand, counting down.
AAATTTAAAAGTTGATACCTTAAAAATGGATAGAAGCTTTTTTATTGATGATACCTATGGCGGGCGTAGTGATTTGCTTGTTGATGGTGTGGTTAAGCTAGCACATAATTTAAATATGTATGTGGTGGCAGAGGGGATTGAAACATTAAATCAAATAGATATGCTTAAAAATTTGAAGTGCGACGCAGTACAAGGTTATTTTTATGCAAAGCCTATGGCTACATCTGATTTTGAAGAAAAATATGCAGGCATTATGCCGAAAGAAAATTAATATATAAACAAAAACACATAGCAATGATGTAAAACGTTGCTGTGTGTTTTTTTGTTTATTGAAATATGAGCGTTATAGTAAGCGTAGTTTTCAAATTTTGCTGAATATTTTTAATTTTAACTTGACAAATAAAAATTATTTTGATAACATTGTTACTAAAGATAACGGCGTTATGTAATGGGGGCGATTTTTTTGAGTTATTCATCAAAACTTACAAGAGAACGTATATTGAAATGTGCCATGGAAGAATTTTTGTGTAAAGATTTTTTAGGCGCAAATTTACGTGAAATTGCAAAGAATGCAAATGTTACAACAGGT
>CAYJJL010000114.1:4268-4726 GCA_964370455.1 uncultured Faecalibacterium sp. | reverse complement strand
CAGGTGCATTATATAACCATTTTAAAAACAAAGAAATGCTTTTTGATGCAATTGTAAAACCTTTTGCGGATGAAATGTTAGAGTTTTTTACCATAGCGCATGCTGAGGTACCTGTAGATATTGCATTTGCAGAAGATGAAAAACGAGATAGCATGGCAAGTGGTAGCTTTAAAGTTTTGGATTATATTTATAATAATTTGAGCGTTGCAAAGTTACTGTTTTTTTGCTCAAATGGCACGGCGTATGAAAATTACGTTGATAAACTTATAGAAATAGAAGAAAAATACTCAGTAGAAGCAATCGAAAAAGAAAATATTGAGCTTAACGAGGTAAATAGGTTTTTTATACATGTTATTGCATCTTCAGGTATGCGTAATATGTTAGAGGCTTTGCACCATGATTTAAGCAGAGATGACGCGTTTGAATATATGCAAAAACTACAGCGCTTTTATTATGCA
>CAYJJL010000114.1:0-4258 GCA_964370455.1 uncultured Faecalibacterium sp. | reverse complement strand
ATAAACCCGGATATTTTTTTGCTAATAGGGTACGAAGTACTAACTAAATAGGATTACAAGTAAAAGGAGATTTAATCATGCAAAAACAAAAACCACTGTTAGCGGGGCTTTTAAGCTATGCTGGTAAATTTAAAGCCTTAACTATAACTGGGATGATACTTTCAGGCATTAGCGCAGTTATGGCACTAACACCTATTATTTTTATTTGGCGAGGTGTAGTTGAAATTTTAAGCAGTTACCCTAATGTTACACTAACTGATAGTTTACAGCAAAATGCGTGGCTTGCTGTTGGCACTGCTGTTGGTTCAATGTTTATTTACACGGTGGCGCTAATGTGTACGCATATTGCGGCGTTTCGCATAGCAAAAAATATGCGTAAAACATCACTAAACCATGTTATGACATTACCTTTAGGCTTTTTTACAAACACAGGCAGCGGTAAATTACGCCGAATTATTAATGATAGCGCAGGTGCTACTGAAACATATCTTTCGCACCAATTGCCAGATTTAGTAGGTGCTTTTGTAACACCTATTGCAGTGCTTTGTATTTTGTTTTTGTTTGATTGGAAACTTGGTTTAGTTAGCCTTATTTCCGTTGTTTTGGGCATGATAGCCATGATGTTTATGATGGGCAGTGGCCAAACAGAAAGATTAAAACAGTACCAAACCGCACTGGAGGACATGAACAATGAAGCGACAGAATACGTTAGGGGCATACCTGTTGTAAAAACATTTAATCAAAGTGTTTTTTCGTTCAAACGTTTTGAAGGTGCAATAGAAAGATATAAAGGCTATGTAGAGCAATACGCTTACCGTTGCAGAAAACCTATGGTTTTGTTTCAAACATTTTTAGCAAGAACGCCTATTTTTTTCGCACTATAAGCAATAACAGTAATAGGTAGTGAAGCAAATACGCTGGAGTTCTTTTTAAATTTCTTTTTTTATGTGCTATTTACTCCTGTTTGTTCTTTGATGCTAAACAAAGTAATGTGGGTAAGCCAGCACAGCATGTTAGCACAAGATGCATTAACTAGGATAGATAATATTTTATCGGAAAAACCACTCGAAAAACCATTAAACCCTAAAACTCCAAATGGATACGATATAGCGTTTAATGATATATCTTTTACATATCCAAACGCAGATAAAAAAGCGATTGATAGCGTAAATATAAAAGTGAAAGAAGGACAAACAGTTGCATTTGTTGGCCCATCTGGCGGTGGCAAAACCACACTTGCAACACTGATACCACGTTTTTGGGATGTGCAAGATGGCACTGTTACAATTGGCGGTGTTGATGTGCGTGATATTGCTGAGGAAACTTTGATGCAGAAGATATCATTTGTTTTTCAAAGCACTAACCTGTACAAAGCTAGCATACTTGATAACCTTAAAGAGGGTAAACCAAACGCAAATTTAGAAGAAATTAATGCTGCGTTAAAAGCCGCAAGGTGTGAGGATATTATTGCAAAGTTACCTAATGGCCTAGATACTGTATATGGCACAAAAGGCGTGTATCTTTCAGGTGGTGAGGCGCAGCGTATAGCGCTTGCTAGGGCAATTTTGAAAGATGCACCGATAATTTTGTTAGATGAAGCAACTGCATTTGCAGACCCAGAAAATGAGCATCAAATACAGCTTGCGTTTAACGAATTAACAAAAGGTAAAACTGTGCTGATGATAGCGCATAGATTATCAACGGTAAAAAATGCGGATTGCATTTATTTGATATCAGAGGGGAAAGTTGCTGAACAAGGCACACATGACGAGCTTGTAGCAAAAGATGGCGCATATAGTAAAATGTGGAAAGAATACAACAAAGCTTTTATGTGGAACGATAGCGAGGTGATAGTATAATGGTAAATTATTTAAAAAGTGTTTTTGCCTTAACAGATAAAGGCGCAAGAGAGCTTTTCAAAGGTAGCGTTGCATCAGTAATTATAAATATAGTTATTATGGCAGTTAGCGGCATTACTTATTATTTTATAAATGATACTTTAATGCCAATATTAAACGGTAGTGCAATTGTTTATCAGCATTTAGTTTATGTAGGATATGCTGTTTTTATATTTTTGTTGCTGAGTGTTATGTATTATCTGCAATATAATTTTTGTTATATTTCCGCCTACGAGGAAAGCGCAAATATGCGACTTTCACTTGCAGAAACTTTACGAAAACTACCACTTTCGTTTTTTGGCAAACGGGATTTAACAGATTTAACTACAACGTTGATGAACGATGTTACAATGATGGAAAATGCGTTTTCACACTTTATACCAGGTTTTTTGGGTTCGATAATTTCAACCGTAATCATGGGTATAGGTATGTTTGTTTTTGATTGGCGCTTGGCTGTTTCGCTAACTTGGGTAATACCTGTTTCGTTTTTGCTTTGCATTGCCTCAAAAAAAATACAGGATTATTACACTTTAAAAACAAAAACTATACAGTTAAATTATCTTGATAAAATACAAGAATGCCTTGAAAACATAAAAGATATCAAGGCAAATAACAGAGAAAAAGCACACTTGAATATTATGAGCGATCATTTTGAAAAATATGAAAAAGCTATACTTCAAGCAGAGTTAGCAACAGGTGTATCTGTAACGATAGCAAAAATGATTTTAAAACTTGGTATAGCTACAACAATGATAACTGGTATAACTTTGCTTGCAACTGGTGAGGTTGATTTTTTAGTGTTTTTAGTGTTTTTGATGATATCTGCAAGGATATACGACCCACTAGCTGTTGCGCTGGAAAACTTTGCAGGTTTATTTATTGCACTAACTAGTGTTGAACGTATGAAAAATTTTGAAAACACAAAAATACAAGAGGGTAAAAATATAATTAACCCACAAGGTTATGATATAAACTTTAATGATGTGCATTTTAGTTATGATACCAGTGAAACAGTTTTAAATGGTGCTAGTTTTACTGCAAAGCAAGGCGAAATTACTGCGCTTGTAGGACCATCTGGTGGCGGTAAATCAACTGCGATGAAACTTGCTGCAAGATTTTGGGATGTAAACACAGGCGAAATTACAATAGGTGGCGAAAACGTAGCAACAGTAGAGCCTGAAACACTGTTAAAAGAAGTTTCAATTGTTTTTCAAGATGTTACATTGTTTAATAATACAGTTATGGAAAATATACGTATTGGCCGAAAAGATGCAAGCGATGATGAAATTATAAAAGCGGCTAAAAATGCGATGTGCCATGATTTTATTATGAGTATGCCTGATGGGTATGATATGTTAATAGGCGAAAACGGTTCGAAGTTATCTGGCGGTGAAAGACAGCGATTATCCATAGCTAGGGCACTGTTAAAAGATGCACCTATAGTGCTTTTAGATGAGGCAACGTCATCACTTGATATACAAAATGAGAGCGCAGTGCAAGAGGCAATTTCACGTTTGACTAAAAATAAAACGGTTATTGTTATTGCCCACCGCATGAGAACTATTGCTGGCGCAAATAAAATTGTGCTTTTAAAAGAGGGCAAAGTTGCCGCGCAAGGCACACACTCACAATTGTTAGAACAATCTAAAGATTATGAAAATATGATTAACCTGCAAACTGAAAGCGCAAACTGGGTGCTTGCTTAATCTGGTTTAACTTGAAATATTTACTTTATAAAATGAGGTTTTGTTATGGCTAAAAATGCATTTTTAACTCAAGCAAAAAGGCAATTATTAGCAAGCTACGGTTTAGAAAAAGGTGAGCAAATTGCACAGGTAACTCTTGAAAGATTTAACGAACTGTGCGAAGAAAACTCAAACGAGCCAAAAGCAATGCACGCACATACATGGATGAAAATTTACCCTTGTATTGCCATACTTGATGCACAAATTGCAAATAAAATTAATAGAGAAGATGCTTTGAAATTTATGGTTTCGTTTATTGAAATGCGTAGCCATAACTATGCAACAATGGCGAGAACATTTATGAAAGTGCCTTTTATCTATAAAAAAATGCCGAAGTTTTTTGGAAAAATGACAAAGAAAACATTTGGAACAAAACAACGTTTTGATGCTGTGTTTTATGAAATTTCAAATGATGAAATGCGCTTTGATATGACAAAGTGCCCTTATAATGATTTGCTTGCAAAATATGGCTACCCTGAAATTACAAAAGCGTTTTGCAAAGCAGATGACATTGTTTATGGAAATATGCACCCTAAACTTATTTGGGGGCGTACAAAAACAATAGGTGAGGGCGATGATGTTTGCAATTTTAAATTGACAGTTAAAAAATGATGT
>CAYJJL010000113.1:0-6978 GCA_964370455.1 uncultured Faecalibacterium sp. | reverse complement strand
AATGTAGCCACCATCGTAGCCGTTTTGTGACAAAACATCAGATAGGCAAACTTCTGTGCGTTTTAAATACATGCCATATATTGAACGTGCTGTATTACAGTTAGCTGTGACACCTGTTTTCCAAGGGTAACGGCTTGTGATCATCATAGCTCTATTAGGGCTACAAATAGGGTGGTTGCTTAAAGCGTTTTCAAGAACTAATGCATCGCTAGCAAATTTATCTAAATTAGGGGTTTGCACTGGTATTTCACCTTTAAACCCTAGTGCTCTTGGCGAAAATTGATCAGGGAAAACCATTAAGATATTAGGCTGTTTCATATGTTGCTCCTTTATTTTTTTAATAAAAGCTGTTTTTAAAAGCCATATTCTATTTGTTTTTTTGAGAGTTTTTAAAGTGTGCAAATTTCTATGTTTTTATAGCGTGAACTGCGTGTAAACATTTGACGAAACCCTATTCTGCCTGTAGTAAGTGCTCCACCATCTTGCAATTTCCAAGTGCAGAGTTTTTCTTTTTCATCATTTGTGATATGAAAATATAACATGTCGTCTTTCTTCACAAAAGTTAAAATATGTTTTTGCATAGGTGCAAAAAAATCTTCAGGGTCGTAGTCTGGTATTTGTACAGGGCCGTTTTGTTCTGTGCAACAATAACGCCTTGCACGTATATAACGAGAAGTATCGTCCATGCCAAAAGCCGCATATGAAATATGGTAAAGGTTCATGTTGTTAAAATATGTACGCATCGCTGGTGCTTTTCGCAAATTTGCCCATGTGCTAATATCCTGAGCATATTCACCGTGGCCACCGCCCCTTGCTAGCATATACATAATATTCACGCAATGTTCAGCGTTATCTAGCCTTGTGTATTCATAGCTAATTTTAATATCTCCACTAAACTCATTTTTTGTCCAAAGAACAGTGTGGTCAGCATCGTGTAACATACGTGCGCCTGAATACACTTCCATTCCAAATTTATGGTGGTTATAAACACGGCTGTTTTCGCCATCTAGCGTCCAGTTTGTTTGCCAACTTTCAGTTCCACTATCGCTTAACGCAGTTTTCCATGGTAAATTTAAAACTTGCGAAAAATCACTTTGCACTTGCATATAAAACGCTCCTTTTTATTCACCTAAAACTGCAACAGGCCACTTGCCCTCACAATAACCTGCTATATCAGCGACATGTATAGGGCCGAGCAATAATTTGTTTTGTGGTTTTTCACCATCTATAAAATTCAAATATGGTATTGAGTCACTTTCATTTGCATGTGGTATTTTTGTAACAGACGCAATTTGAAACTCGCTTTCATCATCATTTTTTGATAAAATTACAATTTTATCACCATGTGGCACAGCTAAATCAAGCCTATCGCCAACACGCTGAACGTCCTTTATATTCCACATATCTTTGCTAATGCAACTTGTTTGCCATTCACCATTTTTAAACACGGTGCAGTATAAGCCTTGTTCGTTTTCATCTCTAACTCCATATACCATTAATGGGTTACCATCAGCGTCATATTGCGGTACTGGTGGGTATGTAGAATGTCTATATTCATCAAATTTTGAAATATTACCAGCATAAGCGCAGGGGCTATTGCTCATAGCTTCAAAGTCAACTACATCACCAATTAATTTGCCACCTGGTGTGTAACATTTTTCGTCGTGTGGGTAAAATAATATGCAAAAAGCACCCTTACCGCACCACGCATGTTTAGCCCCACCCCACATAGTGTATGAAATAATAAACCTATCTGGGAAATTCTTGTTAGCTGGTGCGAAAATAACACTTGATTGATACACTTCATCTACTTTATCAGGCGTTTTTTTAGCACTATCGACTACATCACGTGGGCTAGACCATGTATCACCATTATCTAGTGATTTCATAAAGCGCAAAGGGCGGTAAGGATAACTTATCTCTTTGTTTTTAGAGTAAAAATAATATATTGTGCTCTTATAAATAATAGGAGCAGGGTAGGCATTTTGGTCATCACTTATTTGTGTTTGTTGCCATTTGCCTTGTTTATCTTTTTTTATTAAATATGAGCGGTTTGAATGTATGTGATATATAAACAGTGGTTCGCCGTCTGTCCCTTGTATTAATGTTACGTAGTCATGGTACTCCCAACGGCCGAATAAATCGCACTGCAAAACAAGCTCAGGCTCTGACCATTTTTGCGTACTATAATCAAAATATGCTAAATATATATCCATGCCTTTTTCGTTCCATGCTATATATGTTCGGTTTTTTTCGCTGTCATAATAGCCCTCGCCCAGTGCACGGCGGCAAGCAAATGTTCCTTTTTGGGAGAGAATAGTTGCTTTTAGTGGTTTTTTTTCAGGTATAAAATTTTGTGAGTTTATATCGTTCAACATAATTATCAAACCCATTCTTGCTGTTTTTTACAGCATATATTGACGTGGTGTTACATCGTACAATTGTTTAAACTTACGTATAAAGCTTGACGTATTTAAATAACCAACTTTTTCCACTATTTCATCTAAAGTTAGCTGGTTTTCTTTAAGTAGTTCTTTTGCTTTGCTCATACGTACTTCTGTTAAATATTCGATAATCGTATAGCCTGTGCTTTTTTTGAAGTACCTGCTTATATTAACTTGTGACATCTCAAAATCATCTGCGATTGTTTGCACAGAAAAGCTCGCATCATAATAATTATCTTTTATATATTGCTTCATTCGTTCAACTAAACTAGTTTCGCTTTTTAACAAGTTTTTAACTATGTAATAACTAATGTTTAAGCCTATATTTTGCACAGCACTAATTAACTCGTCTAATGTTTCAAACTCTGATAAAGCTGTGCTATACTCATTTGATAGGGTTTTGCTGAAATTTTTATCGCCACAATTTTGCATAACATGTATACACGTATTTAAAGCTTTATAAGCAACGCTTCTTACGTGATACAAAGGTAGCCCTGGCTGTTTTAAATATTCAACAAGTTCATCTAAAGCGGGGTAGAATAGCTCGGTTTTGCCTTGTGAAAGTGCATTTTCAAGCTTTTCAAAAATAGTCTGGGGGAAACCGAATGAAAGGCTATTATCCACTTGTAAATTTTCTTCAAGTATAACTCGGTTTTTGCCCATAACAAAACTGTAATCAGCGGCGGTTATTGCGCCGTAATATGAGGCTGAAATATCGCTACGGTTTGAATATCTTTTACCTGCGGCTAAAGTTATATTTAAATTTGGCGTAAATTTTGAAATTTCATCATAAATTTCATTGAGAAGATGCAAGGTGTTTTGCTCTGCTTTGGGGTTGGCTATAAAAAAATGCTTACTGTGGTGTATTCCCATTATCATATAACCGTCTACAATTTTATTAAAGTGTTTATCTAGGTTTATAATTTCAGCTAGGTTTCTAACATCGCCTTTTAAAATCACACAAATAACAAAAAAATCTTTATTTTTAAATTTAATATTAAATTCTGATAAATCTTCACTATATTCATCAGCCGTGCCATGTAAAAGGTCAAGTAAAAAAGCTGTTGATTTTAAATTTTTTGTTTGTTCTTGATGTTCTTTATATTCTTCATAAAGTAGGTGTATACCGTGAGAAATTTGCTCTATATCGTCTACATTTAAATTTTTTGTAGGGAAAATCTCTAGAATTTCCTGTCGTAATTTTTTTAGCGGTTTATAATTAGAATTCATAAAATATGTAATTGCTAAAGCGCTAATCACCACGCCAATAAACGCAATTATCAATATGTTTTGTTGCAAAGTGTTAAGCGTTAAATATAGCTTATTTACAGGCGTATAAGAAACATAGTGCATACCTGTTTCTTGCGATATAACATCACATACAATATATGTTTCACCATTTAGCTCAAAAGCATTATCCTTTATTTCTTGTTGTATAGTCAAAAGACTACTGGAGTTTAAATGTTCATACAATTCATCATTGCTTTTGTGTGTAACTAACATTCCATTATCATTATAAACAAAATAATTTTTTTCTAAATCTTCGCTGTTACTCAAACTTTGTATTCCGTTTGCGTCTAAGTAAAAAGCAATAGTTACACTATCTGGAAGGGTATAAGGGTGAATTTCTTGTATTAAGATTATACTATTGAAATCTTTTGAAAAAATAGAAACAGTATCTTTTAATATTACCTGTGTAAGTAAAGGATTTTTAAAAAGTTCAATCATTTCATCTTGAGTGTTGCTTAAATGTAAAAAATTAGATTTAAAAAATGAATTTAATGGTGCTGTTGTTTGCGAAGTATAAACATATGAATCGCCATGCAGATATAAAACTATTTCGTTTAAAAATGGCGTAACTGCAACGTAATCCATAAGCTCTGACAATGCATCAAGCGAACTTTGAACATCTAATATTTCTGGTTTTATGGTAAAATCTTCTTGCTGTTCTATTTGCTGTGCTATTCTTTCAATTTGTAAAAAATATGAATCGTAACTTTCTTGCAATATCATGAGTGATTGCAAATCGTTTTCCTGTATTGTTTGTTCAAAAAGCGGTACTATTTCTCTATCATAAAACCAATAAAAAATAAAGGTAGGTATCATTAATAAAAAAATGTAAGAAAATAAAATTTTATAAAATGTACTAGTTTTAAAAAATTTCTTTAATTTTTTCATAATACCCGCCTTTATTCTTTGTTTATCTTTATAATATTTTAGCATACTTGCCACAAATATGCGATAAGTATGCTAAAATAAATTTTAATTAAACCAATTATGCGAAAGAACCAGCCCTATCGTAAACAGCTTGCCATACGTCTATCATATCTTGTAAACGCAAGTCATATAAGCCTTGAACATATTCATCCCAATCTGCGTCGGTAAAACCATTTGTGATAAAATTAGCAGAAGTTGCTTCCATATATTCAACGATATCTGTGCGGTATCTTGCAAGAACTTCAGCTTCTTCAGCGGTTGTAAATGCACTTGATGGGAATACATTGGTAGGTACATAAGGTGCATAAACATCATCTAAAGAAAGTTTAACTTCTAAGCTGTCACTATAGTTTTCCCATTGGAAGTCCTCAGCAAGTACACACCAAACTGAGAAGTTGCCTGGGCAAACATCAGAGCGATCTGTCCAATCAGGTGTTGTGCCATCAGCCATAGGTATAACTTTAAATACACCATCGGATACTTCTTCAAGGTATTTATCGCCACCATATAAAGACATACGGCTCATGTCAACATCATAGAATAAATCTATCCATTTAATTAGTAGGTCTATGTGTTCTGATTTTGAGCTAATAGCAAAACCTGGGGTGCCGTTATCAGCACGAACACGCATTTGAACAACAGGGTCGTTGCCGTTATCTGATTTTAAAGGTGCCAATGGCACGTAAACATCACCAGTTGTTATTTCGTTGTTTGTGTCGTATGCGCTCCATTGGCAGTGTGCGCCAACAAAAGGTTCTGGGTTGTTAATTTTTGCTAGATATGGAGCTGAATCCATCATTGTGAAGATTTCTTTATCAACTAAATCCTCACTATATAACCTGTGCATATAGTTTAAGAAGTCTTTATATTCAGGTTCTGCCGCTGTCCAAACTACTGTGCCGTCATCACGTACATTTGGGTTATTGTTGCCGTCATAGCTTAAACCAAACCAACCAGCTATCATAGTTTCACCGGCATTGCCATCGCCAAAGCGGAAGCTTAGCGGTATCATGTCATTACTACCTGCAAGTTCAGGCATGGCTTTAAATGCTTTTAAAACTTCGTAAAATTCTTCGGTAGTTGTTGGCATTTCTTTGCCTACTTTTTCAAGCCATGTTTCGTTAATATACATAGCTTCAGATGTTATAGGCACTGGCTCTGTTGTGTTGATGTTAGGTAGCAAGAACAATTGTCCGCTTGGGGTAATATTTGCAGTTTTAATAGTTGGGCGTTTTTCTATAGCTGCTGCAAGGTTTGGCATAGCGCCGCTTTCTATGTATGGTAAAAAGTCAACTAGGAAGCCTTCATCACCATAAGTTACAACGTCACGTGTTTCAACTACCCAGCTGCCGAACATTGCATCTGGTAAATCGTTACTTGCAAATGCAAGGTTGCGTTTTTCGTTTCCGCTTTCACCAACCCAGTCAATCCAGTCAACTTCAACGTTAGTCATTTCATTAACAACTTTGAAAAGCTCCATATCATCATGTGGTAAAAACGCAGTGTTGCCCCTGTGTGCTATTGACACTTTAACGCTTTCAGCTAGTGGGAAAAACTCTCCAGTTGCCTCATCACCACCTGTTGTGGTAGCATCTGCACTTGAAGATGCTGCTGTAGAGGTGTTTTCGCCACCACAAGCAGCAAGCATTGCTACGCTACTGGTAGCACCTGCTATTTTTAAGAAATTGCGACGATTAATTTTTTTCATGTGTATTCTCCTTTTTTATTATTTATATAAAATGATTAATATAATATTAACCCTTTACAGAACCAACTAAAACCGATTTTGTGAAGTAATCTTGCAAGAATGGATATATAATTAATACTGGTATACTAGAAATAATAATAACACCATATTTAACGGATTCAGCTATAGCTACACGCTCCATTAAAGATTCCTGCATGCTTGGATCCATAGATTCAGCCTCACTAGATGCTGTAATCAAAATATCACGTATAATCATTTGTAATGGGTACATTTCTTCATCTGTTAAGTAAAGAAGAGCTGTCATGTAATCATTCCAGTGAGCTATGCCGTAATATAAAATCAAAACTGCAACTATAGAACCTGAAAGTGGTAAAACCATACGTGAAAAGAAACGTATTTGCGAGCAACCGTCTATTGTCGCAGCTTCTTCCAATGTGCTTGGAATATTGCTTTCAAGGAAAGTGCGAGTAATTATAACGTTAAATACGTTAACAGCGCCCATAAGTACCATAACTGCAACTGTATTGCGAAGGCCGAGGTCGGAAACTAACATGTAAGTTGGTATCATACCACCTTGGAAATACATTGTAAACATCAAAAAGAACAACA